>NZ_CAWNZT010000206.1:7823-8223 GCF_963878965.1 Aeromonas sp. HMWF015
GTGGGTGCGGTTGCCAAACACGTCAACACCTTCATCGAGCGGATCCATGTGATGGTGCAGGATATCTCCAACTCCTCCGGCCAACTCAACCAGCAGGCCAAGTCCTCCCACAGCATGGCGGAGAAGGCCAATCAGGGGCTGGCACGCCAGCAAAACGAGATCTCCCAGATCGCCACTGCGGTACACGAGATGTCGGCCACCGCGGTCGAGGTCGCCAGCAACGCCGAGCAGACCGCCGAGGCGGCCCGCAGCTCCTCCAGCAGTTGCGAGCATGGCAAGCAGGTGATCGCCCGCAACCAGCGCTCCATCACCGATCTGGCCACCCAGGTGGAACAGGCCTCCAACATCATTCAGGAACTGGAGAAAAACGCTCAGGAGATCAACACCATCCTCTCCACCA
>NZ_CAWNZT010000206.1:8233-8797 GCF_963878965.1 Aeromonas sp. HMWF015
CACGTGCCGGTGAACAGGGTCGCGGCTTTGCGGTGGTTGCCGACGAGGTGCGCGTCCTGTCACAGCGTACCCACAGCTCCACCGTCGAGATCCGCAATATGATCGAAACCCTGCAACGCAATACCCAGGGAGCGGTCAGCACCATGCACGAAGGCCAACTGCTGGCCCAGAACAGCGTGGATGACGCCAACAACGCCACCCATGCGCTGGAGCAGATCACCACCTCGATCAACCAGATCTCCGACATGGCGACCCAGATCTCCAGCGCGGCTGAAGAGCAGCGGGCCGTCACCGACGAGGTAAGCCGTAACATTCAGGCGGTGAAAGATGTCTCGGACGAACTGGCAGTGGATGCAGACAGCTCACGCCATCTCTCTGAACAACTTAAAAATATTTCGGGTGAACTGAGCAATCAGGTCGGCATGTTCCGCATTTGAGCATGAACAAAAGGGGCCGTACAGGCCCCTTTTATTTTTCTAAATAGCGCTTAATTTTCAGTGAGTAATCTCACATTACCCGCCAAATAACCCGCCTTGAAATCCTTGTAATTCGTCTGGAATTATC
>NZ_CAWNZT010000207.1:0-9739 GCF_963878965.1 Aeromonas sp. HMWF015
TGCGGGCCGAATCGAAGCGCTGGATGCGGCCAGTCTTGAGCAGCTGCAGCAGCGCCGCCTGCATGGGAGCAGAGAGGCACTCCACCTGCTCCAGCACCAGGGTGCCGCCGTGGGCCAGCTCAAACTTGCCCGCCCGCTCCTGCCCCGCCTCATCGGAGCCCATCAGCTCCAGCGCCATCCGCTCGCTCGGCAACGCCTGACAGTTGAGAGTAATGAGCGGCCCGGCAGCCCGTTCGCTACCAAAGTGGATTGCCTCCGCCAGCTGGGCCTTGCCCACCTCCTCCTCGCCGCGCAGCAGGATCGGCCCCTGACTCTGGGCCGCTTGCCGGGCGTAGCGCAGCAGCTTGCGCATGGCGCTCGACTCCCCCACCAGCGCCGATAGCTCGGGCACCGTCTGGCGCAGCTGGTGAATGGCCCGCAGCCGATCGACCGGGTGCAGCAGGGCGATAAAGCTGACCCCCTCCGGCCCCGGCAACGGCTTGAGGCTCACCAGCGCATTGATAAACTCCCCCTGCTGCCCGCCGAGCCGCTCCAGCGTTACCTCCACATGACTGAGCGGCGTCTGCCCCTTGATGGCCAGCTGCAACCGCTGGGGCAACAGCAGGTGCTGCTCCAGCGGCTGGCCGAGACAGAGCGCCGGATCGAGCCGCAGCCGGTGTGCCGCCAGCGCGTTGAGGTAGCGCAGTCGGCCCTGCGGATCCCAGGCCAGCACGCCGTCATCCATGCCGTCGAGCAAGGCGTAAAGCTCGCTCAGGTGGTGCTGGGACTCCTGCATCAGAGTCTCCATCTGCAGCAGATGGGCTAGCTCGCGCCCGGCGCTGACGGCGAGCGCCAGATCGCCAGCGCTCGCCTCCTCCACCTTGCAGATCAGGGCGATGATGGCGACCTGACGGCCATTACTGTTGTAAACCGGGCTGGCGCAGCTGTGCCACGGGTGCAGGGTCTGGTTGAAGTGCTGGGGGCCGCTGACGCAGAGCGGAACTCCTTCCAGCGCCGCCAGATTGATGGCATTGGTGCCGATGCGCCCCTCGCTGAAAAAGGCACCGGGGCCAAACCCCAGCGCTGCCAGCTCCGCCAGCGTATCGGGGTGGCCGGTGCGGGCCAGCAGGCAGCCGCTCTCGTCGGTGAGCAGCAGGGCGCAGGGGCGCCCCTCCATAAATTCGTAGAGATCTTCGAGAGCCATCTCGCCAGTGGTGAGCAGGTCGCGCTTGCGCAGGCGCAGGCTCTGCAAGGTCTGCCCCTTGGCGCTGTGAGGCGGATGCCAGAGGGTGGCGCTAGTCTGGTGGGCGCAGCGCAGCCAGGATGCCTGCAGATAGTCAGGCCAAGCGAGCAGCGGCTGAAGGTCAGATGGCATGGTCACAGCAATATCCGGCAAGATGTGAGCCGACCATTTAACCACGCCAGCGCCCCCGATTCAGTGACCTGCCTCAGAGGGTGGCAAGCCCGTCCTCCTCCCGCTCGGGTTCACGTCAGCCAATTGCTGGCCGAGCCAGTGGCAGAAGGCGCGGCACTCCTTAACTCTCCTGATGCACCTGCGGGGCCGCGGTTTGAGCGCCATTGATTGGCTGCACTTATCCCTTTTATGGGAGATCGATCGTTTGTTCGCCGCCACGGCCACGGATAGTCTATTACTCAGCGCAATTGGATTAACCGCGCGGGTCACCCCCGGTCATTCGGCCACCGCAAAGAGAGCACTTAGCCAAGGAGTTTTTTGATGCCATCCCGACGCAACGTATTGAAACAGCTGGCGGCCATCGGTGCGCTGGCCGGGCTCGGCGACCTGCCCGGCAAAGCCTTCGCGGCCGACGGCGCTAACCCGGAAGAGAGCGCATTGGCGAGCGCCAACACGCCCTTTCATATGCCGGAAGAGTCAACGTTCCAGACCCGGGTCTGGGTCGCCTTTGCCGCCAGCGCGGCCATCTGGGGCCGCGATTACAAGGAGGTGCAGGCAACCATCGGCCGGCTGGTACAGGCCATGGTGCCCTATACCCAGGTGAACGTGCTCTGCCGTGAAGCCGAACAGGCGCTGGCCCGCCAACTCTGTGGCGAACAGAACACCCGCTTTATCGTCGCCGAGCTGGACGATATCTGGCTGCGCGATACCGGCGGCGTCTTCGTTCAGAACGGCGAAGGGGAACTGGGGCTGGTGGATTTCAACTTCAACGGCTGGGGCGACAAGCAGGAGCACGAACAGGATGCGGGGGTAGCCGAGCTGGTCAGCAAGCAGGCGGATGCCCGTTATCTGCAAAGCAAGCTGACTGGCGAGGGGGGCGGCATCGAGGTGGATGGCAACGGTACTGCCATCATGACAGAGAGCTGCTGGCTCAACAGCAACCGCAATCCGGGGGTGAGCAAGGCGCAACTGGAGGCGGAGCTGAAAGCCAATCTGGGGCTGCGCAAAATCATCTGGCTGCCGGGCATCAAGGGCAAGGACATCACCGATGCCCACGTCGATTTTTACGCCCGCTTTGTCCGTCTCGGGGTGGTGGTGGTCAATCTGGACAACGACCCGGAATCCCACGACTACCAGGTGACCCGCCAGCATCTGACCATCCTCAAGCAGGCCACCGATGCGGACGGCAACAAGCTGGAGCTACATGTGTTGCCGCCACCGCTCGATGTGCGGGACAACCGCTTTAGCCGCAGCCGCGACTTCGCCGCCGGTTATATCAACTATCTGCCGATCAATGGCGCGGTGATCGCCCCCGAGTTTGGCGACAAGGCCGCCGATAGCTACTGCCACGAGCTGCTGACCCGCCTCTACCCGGGTCGCGACATCGTGCAGATCAATATTGATCCGGTCGCCGCCGGTGGCGGCGGCATTCACTGCATCACCCTCCACCAGCCCGCCTGACCCTCTCTTACCCACAAATAATCCGGGACGTTGCCACGCCCCGGGTTGTTTATCCTCGCCAAGTTCTGGTAACCACAAGCACCTGAGCAGCTGCCGTTCCGCATATTTGTGAATAATGTCATGCGGTGTGTCACCTCGATCACACTCTCTAGTTATTCAGGAAGCTGATACTTTCCATTTCCACTCCAGAAGTGTATTTTTGCTCGGCAGCCAAAAACAGACCCAAAGGAGGATCCACATCTAATTCGTTCTGCACTTGAGACAAGTCGATAATATTATGATTTAAAATGGAATTTTTCGTAGCGGAGTTCAGGTCTGTTCAGGCTTATATGGAAGGGTACATTAACGAATTAGTACCACCTTCTATCTAATCACTTTTAACAGTCATCCAAAAAGTAGGATACAGATGAGAAAAAAACACGAACAATCAGTAATTGATGCCTTTTCAAACTTTTTTTAAAAAAAGGGCAATCCCGTGGTAAAATTACGAATCGCTTATCTTTAGACGGGCAAGACTCTATCTTAGGCGCTGACTACATATTTACAGAAAGCTCTAATTTCGCACTCGTTGAATTTAAATATGAAGATCTAGATTTAAAGGCTGAAGGTGACAAACCTCTAAGAAATAAACTCTGCACAATGTTAGATAGTGAAAAAGTCAGGCTAAATCAAAGTCTACAGTGTCACTATATCGCTTGGTCTAAAAAGCAAAATGAAAGACGAAATGTTGTTTTTAACAAGTACTATCCAGAAATTTGTAACAAAATGATTTTTCCAAGTTCAACTCTAAGAAATACCACCCCAGAAACTTCATCAAGAGTAAGTGCTGATAACTTAATAGATCAATTTCTTGACGGCTCTATAGGTTCTTCTTTTGAAGTCTTTAACCGATACGTAAATTGGCTGTTAAGCATTGGGGGTAAACAAGGGACTAGTGTAGAAGTTATGCTTGATAATCCTGATAGTAATGAACTTGATATTCTTGAATTCAGCAGCCTTGAACTGTTAAACAATTGGTTAGTCAAAAATAGACCACGGCTTTCCCCAAGCCAGTCACCATCTCCGTAGCCCGTAGGAGGTTCGCGTAAATTAATTCCCCCGCTATAACGACCACTCGTATTTCCCCCACCAGATGCCGCTGACTCATGAATACAACCGGAACGGCGGCATCTCGATCCTCCAATCTGACTTCGCTAATCGAACCTGCGTGGGACAGTAACATAGGGTGCATAAGGGTTGGCACAAATCGGCCATTGCCTGTGGCTGACCTGTAGCGGGCAAAATCGTGGCTTGGGGGCTGGATAGTCGTCGGTATAAGCCCGTAGGTTCGATTAGCCGTCAGGCGTAATCGGACGTTCGCGTCAATCCATTCTCCCGCAATAACGGCCATCCATATTTCCCCTCTGCCAAATGCCACTGATTCACGGAAATACCGGGACGGTGGCATCTCGATCCTCCGATTACGCTTCGCTAATCAAACCGGCATAGACGGTAACACGGGGGGCATATGGGTTGGCACAAATCGGCCATTGCCCATGACTGGCCTGTTACGGGCCAAATCGTGGCGTAGGGGCTGGATAGGCATCGGCATAAGCAAAAATTGGGTCATTTAACACAAACCCATAAATTCAGCTTATACCGCTTGCCCGGTCTGCTTTACCGCCATAAGTCACCCGTATTCCCCTCTGACGGGTCACCGCCGACTTATGGATAGAACCGGAACAGCGGCATCTCGATCGTCCGATTACGCTTCGCTAATCGAACCTACATGAGACGGTCATATGTGGGATATGGAGGTTGGCGAGGATCAACCAATCTGACTCGATCGCCATAAACCACGATCACCACAAACCAAAGAGCCGCCCAGTTCACACCGGGCGGCTCTTTGCATCATAGATGGAGACTGAATCGTCTTTTTACTGAATCGTTATTGGGCCTTGGGCGGTTCCACCGCCGCGGTCGCCGGTTGGTCATCTTCCTTGATCCAGGCATCCAGCAGGGTGTAACCCACCGCCAGCACCACCGGGCCGATAAAGAGGCCGATGATCCCCATCGCCAGCAAGCCACCGATAACCCCCACCAGAATGAGGATGAGCGGCAGGTTGGCGCCGCGCTTGATCAGGAAGGGGCGCAGGAAGTTGTCCATGGTGCCCGCAAACAGTGACCAGACCAGCAGGAAGGTACCCCAGGTGGTGTCGCCGCTCCAGTAGAGATATCCGATACAGGCCAGCAGCACCGGGAAGGGGCCGATCTGGGCGACGATCAGCAAGAACATCACCACCACCAGCACCATGGCATAGGGGATACCGGCAATCAGCAGGCCGACACCGGCCACCGAGGATTGCACCAGCGCGGTCACCACCACGCCCATGGCCACGGCACGGATCGCTTGGGAGGCCAGCACGGTAGCGTTGTCGCCCCGTTGCCCTGCCAGACGGTGGGCAAAGCGGCGAATGCCGGTCGCCACCACTTCACCCGAGTGGTAGAGCAGGCCGCAGATGCCGACAGTCAGCAGGAAGTGAACGAACAGCAGCCCCAGATTGCCCGCCTGAGCGGCAAGCCAGCGGGCGGTCTGGCCAAAGTAGGGAGCCAGCTTGGCAAACAGCACCTGACCACCGCTCGCCAGAATTTGCTGCCAGAAGCCGTAGAGCTTGTCGCCTACCAGCGGGATCTGTTGCAGCCAGAGCAGCTCGGGCGGCGGCGACTGGCTGATATGGGAACCCAGCTCGATCAGCATGGGGGCCTTCTCCGCCACATTGGCCAGCGTCATAAAGAGCGGGATAACGAACATCAGCAGCAGCACCAGCGTCATAAAGAGGGCCGCCAGCGACCGCTTGCCCCACAACAGGCGCTGCACCATCAACATTAGCGGCCAGGTAGCGATGGTGATCATGGTGGCCCACACCAGCGCGGGCAGGAAGGGCTTCAGCACCAGGAAACAGGAGATAATCAGGATGCTGAGAAACAGCACCCCCAGGGTTATCTTGGCCAAATCCACTTTTTTCATATTCATAGGGTTTCCCTGTCAGGGCATCCGCCCCTGGGTCGAGAGTCTTGTTTCAAGAGAGATAGTATCCACCAGAGGCCAGCGCTCAACCAGAGCCCCAGCCCGAAAAAGAGCACAAACTGACCAAGCAGGATAGCCAGCGAACTGCTGGTCAGCAGCGGTAGCGCCCAGAGTCCCGCCCCGATCAGAGCGTCCCCCGCCAGCGTGACCACGCCGGTCAGGATGGGGGGATAACCGCCGCGGGTCAGGGTAAGCAAACCGCCAACCCAGATCCCGAGGGCCGCCATGCCGCTCCCGGTCAGATGGGCCGACTGGGTTAAGCCAGCGCAAACCATTGCGGCAGCGATAAGCAAGCCCCAAGCAGAAGCGCACTGATCCAGCCGCCAATATGGGCGAACCGCCAGCAGCAAGGCGCCAATCAGCAGCCCCGCCGCCACGTCGGAGATAAAGTGCACCCCGAGCCAGACCCGCGCCAGACCGGTGGTGAGGGCCAGCAGCAGGGCCAGCGAAAGGGCCCGCCAACGGTGGGTCGGCCACAGCCAGCCGAGCAGCGCGCCCCAGAACAACAAGGCCGAGGCGGTGTGGCCGCTCGGCATGCCAAAGCCCTGGGCACTGTGAGTCGCCAGTTCAGGTTGCAGATGGAAGGGGCGCGGCCAGCCGATCCCCTCCTTGCTCGCCTGCACCAGCAGCCCGAGCCAGAGCATGGCAAAGAGCAGCTGGCGCAGCCGTGGCCACCCCAGCAGCGGGAGCAGCAAAGGTATCAGGGCAAGCTGAAAGCCGCCTGAACCAAACAGATTGCTGACCGACAGCCACCAGACATCGGGCCCCAGCCACTGCTGCAAGCGCAGCATCAGCGGGATTTCGGCCTGATGCAGCGCATTGCCCTGTGCCACGAAATCGGCCTGCCAGTGCACCTCGCTCTCGGGCACCTTATCCAGTCGGGATTGCAGCCAGTCGAGCTGATCCGGGAAGCGGCGCTGCTCGCGGGGGAGCTTGTCCACCGCGATCAAGCGGGCGTTGAGGATCTCCCCACCCAGATTGGGGGCCTTCAGGATGGAGACAAACGCGGCGCCTTGCTGCGCGACAATCGGTTCCAGCGTGCGACAAGCGAAGATAACCGCCCGCTGCCAGCGACCCAGCTCCTGCACCACCTCCCCCCGCAAGCCGGTCTCTTCATAGAGTTCGCGCAGCGCTGCCTGCTGCGGGCTCTCGCCGCCATCGATATAGCCACCGCTCAGGCTGTAGCGAGAGGAGATGCGATCCTGCACCAGCAGCAGTTGATCCTGATGACGGATGGCGCAGGCCGCCGCCGAGGGAGCCGCCGGTTCGGCACTCAGGGCTGGCAGAGCGGCAAACAGCGCCAGCAAGAGTAAAAAGAGGGTTCTCGACATCAATTTGCTTTCCCTATGCACAATGGCGACAAGCCTCCCAGAAATCAGATAGTTGGGCAACGGTAGCGGCCGGAGCGCCGCGGTTCCCGCCGCGCTGGCGGTGCACGGAAGATTGCGATGAAGCAGGGCACTCCCTACTATTGGCGGCTATCTTCAATTTCATGCAGCAAATGCTGGAGCCCTCCATGAGACAGTTCGGCTTTTTCCTCGGCATCGCCATCGGTGTCATTTTGATCCTGTTCGGCAGCATCGTCATCTTCCAGGCGCTCCCTGCAGCACTGGATGTGCTGGAGATGCCAAGCCGCATCCCGTTCGTGCGCGAGGTCTACACCTGGCTGATGACCAGCGCCAACGGCCTGACCGCCCAGCTGGAGCAGAACTTCCTGGAAGCCTTCCAGACCGTGCTCAAGCTGATCCTGCTCATCACCTTCATGTGGGTCTGCGTCAAGCTGGTCAACATGGGGGTGCTGATTATCCGCGCCGGGGTTGATCTGATCCGCACCGCCATCGCCCACAGCGAAGGCCCCCACGACCAGAAGAAGCCGGATCAGCACGATCACTTCTGACTCTGATATGGTCGATGGATGTGAACACTGCCGCCCCCAACCGGGGCGGCAGTGTTATATGCGTGGTATGAAGGCCCTTCCCAGCCCCCATGAATACCCGATAAAGCCGCGGCTTTCCCTTGTGAATCAGCAAACTGCCCATATGTTGCATCACCTTGACATGGTTTGCGCCCCGCGCGGCGGCTGCCCGGTTTCTATCCCGACCCCGTGCTCTGGTATAATCGACCACCTCTTTTCCCCGTTATGGAGCCTGTTCATGCCCAATCATGCAGAAAGTGCCCTCGAGGTTCGTCTCGACAAGTGGCTGTGGGCGGCCCGTTTCTACAAGACCCGCTCCATTGCGCGGGATCAGATAGACGGGGGCAAGGTGCACTACAATGGTCAGCGCAGCAAACCGGGCAAACAGGTGGAAGTGGGTGCACTGATCCGCTTCTGGCAGGGACAGGACGAACGCGAAGTGCGGGTGCTGGCCTTGAGCGAGCAGCGCAAATCGGCTCCGCTGGCCCAGCAGCTCTATGAAGAGACCGCCGAAAGCCTGAAAAAACGGGCCGAGAACAGCGAGGCACGCCGCTTCAATAGCCAGTTTGCCCCCAGCCCCGAGCGCCGCCCCGACAAGCAGGAGCGACGCCAGTTGCTCAAGGTCAAACAGTACTGACCGACCCCGATTTGATACCGGGCTGGCCTCAACCCCAGCCCGCCCGATTTACCTCACCGAAAAGCCAGGAATACATGATGAGCAACCAAGATCTGCTGTATCGCTATCTGTTTGAAGAGTACGAAGTGCGTGGCGAGCTGGTCCAGCTGGATCACACCTACCGCCACGTAGTGGAAGCCCAGAACTACCCGGTGCAGGTGCAAAAACTGCTGGGCGAGCTGCTGGTCGCCACCAGCCTGCTGACCGCTACCCTCAAGTTTGAAGGCTCCATCACCGTACAGCTGCAGGGCGATGGCCCGGTGCGTCTGGCCGTGATCAACGGTGACAACAACCAGCAGCTGCGCGGCGTGGCCCGCTATGAAGGCGAGCTACCGAGCGATGGCAAGCTGCAGAGCCTGATTGGCAACGGCCAACTGATCATCACCATCACCCCGGAACAGGGCGAGCGCTATCAGGGCATCATCGCGCTGGACGCCGATACCCTGGCGGGCTGCCTGGAGCACTACTTCGCCCGCTCCGAACAGCTGGCCACCAAGCTGTGGATCCGCACCGGCTATCACGAAGGTGCGCCGCGCGCTGCCGGCATCATGCTGCAGGAGCTGCCCGCCCAGAGCGAGGATCACAGCAACGACTTCGATCACCTGACCCAGCTCACCAGCACCATCAAGGATGAAGAGCTGTTCGGGCTGGAAGCAGAAGAGATCCTCTACCGTCTCTACCATCAGGACAAGGTGCGGGTGTTCGATCCGCAGGCGGTCGAGTTCCGTTGCACCTGCTCCCGCGAGCGCTGCGAAGGGGCCCTGTTGCAGATAGAAAAGGAAGAGGTCATGGAGATGGTGCAGGAGCTCGGCAAGATCGACATGCACTGTGATTATTGCGGCGCCCAGTACCAATTTAATGGGATCGATGTCGAAACCCTGTTCAGCAGGGCTCCCGGCAATGATGCAAACCAGTTACACTAATTAAAGGCGGGCAAAACCCGCCTTTAACTTTAATAACAAAAAAATACCCTATCTTATAAAGTTTGATGGCGATCGCTAAACTCTACCACCTAAGTGATAGGATGACCGTCAGATAGAACCCTACCAACCTCTGAACCCAGGAGAATACAATGACAATCGTGGCAGAACCCACCCTGGCCCAACAATTAGGACTGGACCAGTACGGCATCAAAAACAGCCAAGAAATCGTTCGCAACCCCTCTTACGAGCAGCTTTTCGCGGAAGAGACACGCCCTGACCTGGAAGGGTTCGAGCGCGGTGTGGT
>NZ_CAWNZT010000208.1:0-15609 GCF_963878965.1 Aeromonas sp. HMWF015
GATCTGGGGGCTGGATGAACAGCCGGTGCAGGCGCACCGGATCCGCAAAACCATCGGGGTGGAGACTACCTTGGCGAGCGATGTTTGTGACGAAGCCGCCTGCCTGACGGTATTGCAGCAACTGCTGCCGGAGCTTGAGCGGCGATTTCAGCTGGCGTGCCCTGCCGAGCAGGTGATGGGCCAGGGGATTAAGCTCAAGTTTGCCGACTTCCACCAGACCACCGTCTATCGCAGTCAGGGTGGCTATCAGCCAGCCTTGTTCGTTCCCCTGCTCAAAGAGGGGCTACAGCGGGCGCAAGGGCGTTCGGTTCGCCTGCTGGGCTTGGTGGTGGGTTTGCCAAAAAAGGGTGAAGTTAATCAACTCTCGCTGGATTTGCTGTGAGAGAGTTAAGTTTTTGTTTATAAAGTCGATAATCTATCCATATCTGTATGACGTAGGAATATTGGCATGAGCGCTCTTTCTGTCCAGGGTCGGATTACCCTGATCGCCGGTTGCTGTCTGTTGGTGACAGCCGCCGCTCTGGTTGCCTCTTCGATTTACAACGCGAACAAGATGCAACAGCAGGTGCGGCAAGCCACCATGCACGAGGCGCAGCAGTCTGCCGAGAACTGGATGAAGGCGATGGGCTCGGAGCAGGCGGCCAAGGTGACCAGCTATCTCGATGAAGCCTATTTCCGCGCCAGTTTGCTGGCGGAGAGCGTGTTGTTCCAGCGCAAGAATGCGGCCGAGAACTTTGTCCATTCGGAGGCGCTGCGCAGCGCCGTCAATCAGCAACTGCACGATGCCGTTGCCTCATCGACCAATCTGCTTGGTGTCTATGCGGTGTTCGAGCCTGACCAGCTGGATGGCGAAGACAGCAACTATCAGGGCTCAACGGCGCTGGGCTCCAACGACAAGGGGCGTTTTTCCAGTTACTGGGCCTATGACAACGGCAAGATAGAGCCGGAAGTGCAGAATGAGGATGTACTGGCCGATGAGAGCCCGACCGAGGCTGGTGGCATCGAAAACGAGTGGTATCGCTGCAGTATTCGCACCCGTGCCCTCTGCCTGCTGGAGCCCTATCTGGACGATGTGGGCGATAAACAGATATTGATGACCTCGGTGACGGTCCCGCTGCTGGAGCAGGAGACCTTGCTGGGGATGATCGGGGTCGATATCTCGCTGGCCACCTTGCAGAGTCTGGTCAGCACCATGGACAAGGAGCTCTATGACGGCAAGGGCAGAATATTGCTGGTCAGTCACGAGGGGCGCGTGGCGGGAGCCGATGAGTTCGATGTGACCATGGGGCGTGGGCTGGATCAGAAGTATCAGGGGCTGGCCAGCGAGCTGAAAGGCTGGCTCAGTCAGGGTCAGGAGCTGTCTCGCTGGAGCAGCGATGGCACCTTGTTGCAGACCTTTGTCCCGGTATCCATGCGTGGCACCGACCGTAAATGGGGCATCTACATTGAATTGCCACGGGCCGTAGTGCTGGCCTCGGCCCAGCAACTGCAAGATGAGCTGGCCAGTGAAGCCAATCGCAGCGTGGTCTCGCAGCTGTCAATCGGGGTGCTGATCTCGCTGGTGGCCCTGAGTTTTATCTGGTTGATGGCGCGCCAGATTGTGGCACCCATCCGCGCCGTAGTTGCCCGTCTCAAGGATATCGCCAGCGGCGAGGGGGATTTGACCCAGCGTATCGAGATCCAGCGGCAAGACGAGATCGGCGAGCTGGCCAAGTGGTTCAACAGCTTCCTCAACAAGTTGCAATCCACCATCAGTCAGGTGATTGATACCGTCTCCGGTACGCGTAACAGTGCCGAGCGAGCCGCGCAGGTTGCCGAGCGCACCAGCAGCGGCATGCAGGCCCAGTATCAGGAGATCGATCTGGTGGCGACGGCATTTGAAGAGCTGAGCGCCACGGCGTTGCAGGTCTCCGGTAATGCCGGCTCGGCGGTGGCGGCCGCCAACACCACTGATGCCGCGGCGCAAGAGGGCAAATTTGTCGTTGCCGACACCCAGGAGGCGATGCGCAAGCTGATGACCATCATCAATGATGCCCAGCCGGTGGTGGAGCGGCTCTCCGCCAACAGCGACAACATCAACGATATTCTCACAGTGATCCAGGGAATTGCCGAGCAGACCAACTTGCTGGCGCTGAATGCGGCTATTGAAGCGGCGCGGGCCGGTGAGCAGGGCCGTGGCTTTGCCGTGGTGGCCGATGAGGTGCGTAATCTGGCCGGTCGCACCCAGAATGCCATCGTCGAGATACAGACCCTGATCAGCCAACTGCAATCCGGTACCGGCGCCGTGGTCAAGGCTATCCGAGATGGTCATGGTCAGGCTGACGAGACGCTTGCCAAGGTGGATCTCTCGGTGCAGGTGCTGGAGCAGATTATCCAGTCGGTCTCCACCATCCATCAGATGAACGAGCAGATTGCCCGAGCGGCGCAGGAGCAGAGCCGGGTGGCGGACGAGATCAACCGGAACGTCAGCAACATTCGCGATGTGAGCCACACCATTCGGGCCGAGGCGGCGACCTCCGCCGAAAATGGTCGCGAGCTCTCTGCGCTGGCGGATAAACAGCAGCAGCTGGTGGGGCAGTTCAAGGTATAGAAGGGATGAAAAAAGGCGCCATCCAGCAGGAGGCGCCAAACACATTCAGATGACAGACTGGGTCAAACCGGTGAGATTTGAGACCCTCTTCCCGCAGAGGAAGAAACACAACACCACAATCACAGTCGAAAGACTCACTAAAAACACATGTCAACCAACACGTAGTAGAAAATGTGAGCCATATGACGACTGATTGCTGGGCGAATTATGTTTATTCACTGGTCGACCCGCAACCGACAAATTATAATGCGCCCCATTAGAAAAACTCATCGTCGGCTGGTGTCATGTCTCGTCGTTTACCCCCGCTTAATGCCCTCAAGGCGTTTGAAGCAGCGGCTCGTCACTTAAGCTTTACCCGCGCAGCAGAAGAGTTGTTTGTGACTCAGGCTGCCATCAGTCACCAGATCAAGGCGCTGGAGGAGTATCTTGGCATCAAGCTGTTCCGCCGCAAAAACCGCTCCTTGTTGCTGACCGAAGAGGGGCAGGGCTATTTCCTGGATATCAAGGACATCTTTGCCTCCATCTCTGAGGCGACCGACAAGTTGCTGGCGCGTAGTGCCAAGGGGGCCTTGACCGTCAGTTTGCAGCCGAGTTTCGCCATCCAGTGGCTGGTGCCGCGGCTGGTGAAGTTCAGCGAGCGTCACCCCGATATCGATGTGCGGATCAAGGCGGTCGATCTCGACGAAGGGTCGTTGACCGACGATGTGGATGTGGCCATCTATTACGGGCGCGGCAACTGGCCGGGTCTGCGCTCGGACAAGCTGCATACCGAGTACCTGATCCCGGTCTGCTCCCCCTTGCTGCTGACCGGGCCCAAACCGCTTCGTACGCCGCAAGATTTGACTCTTCATACCCTGCTGCACGACACTTCCCGCCGCGACTGGAAGGCCTGGTTCCGCCAGCTCGACATCGATGCGCCCAACGTCAATCAGGGCCCCATCTTCAGCCACTCCACCATGGTGATCCAGGCGGCGATCCACGGTCAGGGAGTGGCACTTGGTCACAGCGTGCTGGCTCAGCCCGAGATTGAGGCCGGCCGCCTGATCTGCCCGTTCGAGCAGGTGCTGGTGAGCAAAAATGCCTTTTATCTGGTGTGCCAGGAGCAACAGTCGGATCAGGGCAAGATCGTTGCCTTCCGCGACTGGATGCTGGAGCTGGTTGAGCAGGAAGAGGCGCGTCGCAGGGCAAGGCTCGCCGATGCCTGAGGTGATCCGCGAGGGGGCAGTTGATGCCCCCGTTCGCATTTTGCTGGCCCACGGTGCGGGCGCCGGGATGGATCACCCCTTTCTTGCCGAGCTGTCACGTCTGCTGGCTGGCCCCGACATCGAAGTGGTGCGCTTCAACTTTCCCTATATGGCCAAACGGGCTTTGGATGGCATACGCAGGCCGCCTGATCGGCAGCCTGTATTGCTTGAACACTGGCGTGAAATGATCCGGACATTTGCTCATCCCAGACTGTTCCTGGCGGGCAAGTCGATGGGCGGGCGGATGGCGGCGGAACTGTATAGTGACGGCGAGGGTGAGATGAATGCTGCAGGATTGCTCATTCTCGGGTATCCTTTCCACCCTCCGGCCAAGCCCGACAGTTGGCGAGGCGAGGTACTCAAGCATATTGCAGTGCCAACCCTGTTGTTGCAGGGGGAGCGCGACACCTTCGGTAGTCGCGCCGAACTGGCCGATTTCCCCTTCTCACCCGCAGTATCGGTCCATTGGTTGACCGATGGTGATCATGGTTTCAAACCGCGTAAAGCCAGTGGCGTGAGTGAGCAGGAGAATATGCAGCATGCGGCGGCAGCCATCTGCCATTTTATCGCCCGGCACGGATAGCACGAGAGGGTTGGCCTTATGGCCAGCCGTGATGAGAGAGGGAGAGTGAGGATGCAGATCCATCGACATTGGCTGATACTGGCCGGTCTCTTCGGGTTGACGGCCACCATGCTGGGGGCTTATGGCGCCCATGGATTGGCGGCGACCGGCATTACGCCCGAGCGTCTGGCGGCGTTCAATACCGCCGTGCAGTATCAGTTTTTTCACGCATTGGCCCTGCTGGTTCTGGGCTGGTGTGGTGTGCGCAGCAAGGTGATCCACCTGGCTGGCACCGTCTTTGTGCTGGGGATCATCGGATTCTCCGGCAGTATTTACGCCATGGTGCTGCTTGGCAGCAAGGGGCTGGGGCTGATTACCCCGGCCGGTGGCCTCTGTTTTATGTTGGGATGGGCGGCTTTGATTTGGGCCGGCTGTCGTCTTGGAGGAAAAAATGAATAATCTGCTGCTTTATTGCCGCCCCGGTTTTGAGAAAGAGGCGGCTGCAGAGATCACCGAGCGTGCCGGTCACATGCAGTGCTACGGTTTCGCCCGGGTCAAGGACGACAGCGGTTATGTGATCTTCGAACTGTATGACGAGGAGCAGGCGGACCTGCTGGCGCGCAAGCTGCCGTTCCGGGAGCTCATCTTCATCCGTCAGATGCTGGTGGTGACCCATGAGCTGAAGGCGCTGGATGTCGCAGACAGGATCACCCCCATCATCGAGGCGGTTCGCGAATACACCATTTGTGGCGATCTGCGGGTCGAGACTGCGGATACCAACGAAGCGAAAGAGCTGTCGGCGTTCTGCCGCAAGTTCACCGTGCCGCTTCGTCAGGCGCTGCGCAGCAACGAGATCCTGACCAAGAAGGAGACGCCGAACCGTCCGGTGTTCCACGCCTTCTTCATGGCCAATGATCACGTGTTGCTGGGTTACTCCTACTCGTTCAACAACTCCGGATTCCACATGGGGATCCCGCGTCTGCGCTTCCCGGCCGATGCGCCGAGCCGCTCCAGCCTCAAGCTGGAGGAGGCGTTTTACGTGTTCGTGCCGCGGGAAGAGTGGGATATGCGTCTCTGCTCCGGTCTGAAGGCGGTGGATCTGGGCGCCTGCCCGGGCGGTTGGACCTATCAGCTGGTGCGTCGTGGCATGATGGTGACGGCGGTCGACAACGGCATGATGGCCCAATCCCTGATGGATACCGGTCAGGTCAAGCATATCCGGGATGACGGTTTCGTCTGGCGTCCGAGCAAGAAGAACACCTACTGGCTGGTGTGCGACATGGTCGATAAACCGGCGCGGGTCGTTCACATGATTGCGGACTGGTTCCGTGAGGGGGACTGCCAGGAGGCGATGTTCAACCTCAAGCTGCCGATGAAGAAGCGTTATGCCGAGTCGGTGCACAATATCGAGGTATTGCGCGAGATGCTCAAGGAGATCGACAACGCGTTCGTGATCCAGGCCAAGCAGCTCTATCACGATCGGGAAGAGATCACCGTGCATGTTTACAACAAGTACTGGGTCTCCAAACTCGAGCCCAAGGCGTGATGTAGCCGTTCAGCCCATATGATAAATACCAAGGCCGACAGGGAAACCTGTCGGCTTTTTGCTATTCGGCTGCCGTAAAATATCAGAAACGGTAATCGAGGCGCAGGGAGGATTCGTCGTCGGTCACCTTGATCTCTATCTGCAGCGGGATGGTTTTGTCGACCGGATTGAATTGCATTTTGATGCCATCCCCTCTCAATCTGATTGCCGTATGCAGTCCACCGGCTTTGAATTTGACCTTGGGTCTAAAGCGTTCAATCGATAGACTGATGCTCTTTTCCGGGGTCAGATTGAGCTGCGGGTAGGAGGTGATCTTTTGATTGCCAAAGTTGTCGGTGGAGACTTCAATACCAAACGACAGGGGTTTGGGCGCCTTGAGCAAGTCGTTGGTATCCAGGCTTGAACGCCATACCTCGGTGGCAGTCCGTTTTTCCTGCTGTGGCAGTTTGGCGATTTGGGTTGATTGGGCCTGTTCGAAGGCACTGGCAGTGCCACAAACCAGCATCAGACCCGACACCAGATAGCACCCGTATCCCTTCATGAAAAACACTCCCTGTTCTTCTTCTCTATTGAACATAGTTGCTGTTTGGGGAGTGGCAAAGGATTCGGAAATATAAAAAAGGGAGCCTAGGCTCCCTTTTAAAATCAATTGGTTAGCTTACAGGCGATCGATGATGGCTTGGGTGAATTCGCTGGTGGAAGCCGTGCCACCCAGATCGCGGGTGACCCGATCACCGGATTCGATGGTGGCTCGTACAGCCTCGCGGATCCGCTCAGCCTTATCCTGCATGCCGAGGTACTCCAGCATCTGAATGGAGGCGAGTATCACCGAGGTCGGGTTGGCGATATTCTTGCCAGCTATGTCAGGCGCAGAACCGTGGACCGCTTCGAAGATGGCTGCGCCATCGCCGATGTTGGCACCCGGAGCCATGCCGAGACCGCCGACCAGACCGGCGCAGAGATCCGATAGAATGTCGCCGAACAGGTTGGTGGTGACCATGACATCGAAACGCTCCGGGTACATCACCAGGTTCATGCAGGCGGCATCGACGATCATCTCTTCGCTCTGGATATCCGGATAGTGGCTGGCGATTTCACGTGCCACTTCGAGGAACAGGCCGGAGGTCGACTTGAGGATGTTCGCCTTGTGGATGATGGTGACCTTCTTGCGCCCTTCCTGACGTGCCAGCTCGAAGGCGAACTTGACGATGCGTTCGGCCCCTTCGCGGGTGATGATGCTCATCGCCTCGGCACTCTTGTTGTCATCGCTGCGCTTCTGACCTGCACCCGAGTACATCCCTTCGGTGTTTTCACGCACTGTGATGATGTCGATGTTGTCGTAACGGCTTCTGGTGCCCTTGAAGGAGATGACCGGACGCACGTTGGCGTAGAGGTTGAACTTCTTGCGCAGGGAGACGTTGATGGAGGTAAAACCGCCGCCGACCGGTGTGGTCAATGGCCCTTTCAGGCTCACCTTGTTCTTCTCAATCAGATCCAGGGTAGCCTGGGGCAGCAGCTCGCCATGCTTCTCGAGGGCAACCAGACCCGCATCAGCGTATTCGTACTCAAAGTCACAGCCCGCATGGGTCAGGATCTGGATGGCTGATTCAATGATGCTGGGGCCGATGCCGTCGCCGGGGATCACGGTAATTTTTCTTTTGGACATGAGAGGGTTCCACTTCCAGGGTATAGGGGAGGATGGGGCTGCTTTATAGCATTTACTCAGCAAGCCAACCACATTCCTTTACATTCTACTCACTTTTATCAACAGCGAGGGTGAGTCTCGTCATGGTTCACGCCCTTGCCTGCATTTTTGTTCGGCACTTTAGTCTGGTTGGGGCGGGTAGCGGATGTCCCGCAGGTTGAATCCCAGCGGAATATCCTGCTGCAAGCGCACCAGCCGCTGGGCCAGCAGGGCCTCATCCTGATGTTGGCGCAGCTTGATCAGGGGCTTGGCGGCGTCCTCTTGCAGACAGGCTTCGAGCATGGCTGCCAGATTGCCATATTGCTGCAACAGCTGGGTGGCGGTCTTGGGGCCAATCCCCGGAACCCCCTTGATATTGGAACCGCTGATACCGGTCAGGGCCCAGAAGTCGACCAGCTGAGCAGGGGCTACCCCATATTGCTGCTGGACGAAGGCGGCATCCAGCCAGCGCTTGTTGAAGTAGTCGCGCACCCGGATCTGCGGGCAGATCAGTTGGCAGAACCCCTTGTCGGTGGAGATGATGGTCGCCTGATGGCCATGGCTGGCGATGCCGCTGGCGAGGGTGGCGATAAGGTCATCCGCTTCATCTGTCTCGGAGAGCAGGGCATCGACCCCGCACTCCCAAAAGGCATCCTGCAGGGTCGCCAGCCCTTCACGCAGTTCGGGGGGCATGGGAGTTCGCCCCTCCTTGTAGGCCGGATAGACCTCTTTGCGCCAGCTATGCACCTCGCCATCAAACACGGCAATGACATGGGTCGGTTCGCTATTGGCCAGCAGCTTGCGGCAGGTATTGATAAGGTTGGCGCGGGTTGCAACCAGCGCCTGGGCAGGGGTCAGTGCCTGCTGGGCCTGTACCGCGTGCAGACGGCGAATGAGGTTGAGGGCATCGATGATGAGCAGGTGTGGCCGGATAGTTGACATGGGGCACTCTTGGCGGTCGGGACGCTCCATTGTAACAAACCGCTCGCCTTATGGGGGATTGATGGCAGTCGGGAAGGCATAGCGCCAATAAAGAGGGGCGCCGATGCGCCCCTCAGTCGATTTTTGGCTGTCTGTGCGTCAACGCACGATTTCGTAGCATGGCACATACTGGCTGCCCGGCAGCTTCATCCGCTGCTGCTTGACGAAGCTCTCCAGCAGCTTGTCCATCAGGTGCATCAGCTCCTTGTCACCGTGCAGCTTGAAGGGGCCTTTCTTCTCGATGGCGCGAATGCCCCCTTCCTTGACGTTGCCGGCGACGATGCCGGAGAAGGCACGACGCAGGTTGGCGGCCAGCAACTGGGGCGGCTGGTTGCGGTGCAGATCCAGACTGGCCATGCTGGCGTGATCCGGTTCGAAGGGGAGCTGGAACTCCGGCTCAATCTTGAGGGACCAGTTGAAAGAGTAGGCATCGCCGACCGATTTGCGGTATTCGCGGATTTTCGGCATCGCCTCTTTCATCACCCGGGCCACTTCCGGCGCATCACCGACAATGATCCGGTAAAGCTTGGTCGCCGGTTCACCGAGGGTCGCCTTGATGAAGTCGTCGATGGCACGGAAGTAGTCGGCACTCTCTTTCGGGCCGGTCAGGATGATGGGCATCGGCTGCCGCTCGTTGGCCGGATGCATCATGATGCCGAGCAGATAGAGCAGCTCTTCGGCGGTGCCGACCCCGCCCGGGAAGATGATGATGCCATGGCCGAGGCGCACGAAGGCTTCCAGCCGCTTCTCGATATCCGGCAGGATCACCAGCTCGTTGACGATGGGGTTGGGCGGTTCGGCCGCAATGATGGAAGGTTCCGTGAGGCCTATGTAGCGGCCGTTGCGTACCCGCTGTTTGGCATGGCCGACGGCGGCCCCCTTCATCGGACCCTCCATGGCGCCTGGGCCACAGCCGGTACAGATGTTCAGCTCACGCAAGCCCAGTTCGCTGCCCACGGCGCGGGTGTACTGGTACTCGATCTCGTTGATGGAGTGGCCACCCCAGCAGACGATCAGGTTGGGATCGGCGCCGGGCAGGATCACCTTGGCGTTGCGCAGGATGGCGAACACCACGTTGGAGATGTGAGTGGAGTTGGTCAGATTGACCTGGCGGTTGGACTCGAGCTGATTGGAGACATAGAGAATGTCGCGCAGCACCGAGAAGAGGTGCTCCTGAATGCCGCGAATGATCTCGCCATCGACAAAGGCGTGCTCGGGGGCATTGAACAGTTCCAGCTTGACCCCGCGCTCGCGCCGGATCACATGAATATCGAACGATTTGAAGCGCTCCAGTATCTCCTTGGAGCTGTCGGTATGGCTACCGGAATTGAGCACTGCCAGCGAGCAGTTGCGAAACAGTTGATAGATATCGCTGGAGGCAGTCTGCTTGAGGCGATCCACCTCAAGCTGTGACAGCAAATCCATGCTGCCGACGGGATTGATGTGCGTAATCATAGGTTCCCCTTTACTCACTTGTTATCGTTGTGTTTTTCCCTGGGGAGAAAAGGGGACGCCATGTTGCATCCCCTGAGATCGATAGTAGTGGTAACAGAGGGTGGAGGGAAATAGGGCGACGACTGTTCGCTGTTTTTTTAGCCGCTTGTCAGGCCAGTGTCACTTGATCCCGACCGGTGTGCTTGGAGTGGTAGAGCGCCTTGTCCGCCCGTTCAAACACATCTGATGGGTTGTCCCCATCCTTGAACAGGGTTGCGCCGATGGAGATGGTGATCTCCACCTTGGCATCGCGAAAACGGAACGGGATGCTCTTGATGGTCTGGCGCAGGGTCTCCAGCGGCTTCTGGAACTTGTCCGGGTTGATGTTGGGCAGCAACACCACGAACTCTTCTCCACCAAAACGGGCGATGAAATCAGTGTCACGCAGCGCACTCTGCAGCGCCTTGGCGACCACTTTCAACGCCTTGTCACCCGCCATATGGCCGTAGTTGTCATTGATGTTCTTGAAGTGATCGATGTCGATGATCGCCATGCAGAGCGGAGTGCGGTAGCGCAGCCAACGTTTGTACTCCTGCTCCAGCCGTTCATCGAGGGCGGCCCGGTTGTGTACCTGGGTCAGGCTGTCGAGGAACAGTTTGTGCTTCTGAATGGTCAGCCGCTTCTTGTACTCGGCAGTCTCCTCCTTCATCAACCGCAGCTTGGACTCCATGGTGGAGAGGCGGGTGAGCAGGTGACGCTCTCGCGCCGCCGTGTTCTCGCGCTCTTGCAGCAGCAGGTTGATGGCGCCCATGTGGCCTGAGATGGTTCGCTTGAGCGCATCGAGGGAGTTATGGCTGGCTAGGGATTGATCGATGGCCTGCAGCTCGCTGACCAGTGCCTCGCGGGTCTCTCTGGTTTCGTTTTGCAGCGCGCGCCCCTCATCGAGGGATTCGGTAAACCCGACATGCACCGCGGACAGGCTCTCGTTAAGGGAGCTGAGGAAGGCGCGGGAGGCTTTGCGCTCCTCACGGGTGCCTTCGATGATGAGCTCAATCACCTGCAGGCAGGTTTCCGCCAGCAAGGCCGGGTTGATCCCGATCAGCAACTGGCGGCGAATGTCGCCCAGACTCTCGCCGATGGCACCGGCAAAGTCGAGTTCAGTGATAAGCCGCTGCAGCTCGTCGGCGATGCGGGCGTGATCCTTGAGATCAAACGGGTCGACATCGGGCTGGCCATCGTGGCTGGTGGGGCCGTTTTCTGGCTGAGCTGCGTTTGCCGGTGCCAGCAGGGGCTGGCTGGGCAGCAGCTGGATCTTGATCGCCTGCTGGTAGAACTCCAGCAGTTTGATCACCTTCTTTTGCTGATCGGCAATGCCGTAACCGACCGGACTGGCCAGAAATTCCTTGAGGGATTTGCGGGTCTCTTCCGGGAAGCCCTTGATGGTTTTCAGCTGTCTGGAGCCAAGATCGATGGCGGTCTGGGTCAGGGTGATCGACTCTTCCAGTGCATTGCTGTGTTGCTGCAGCAGTTTTTCAATGGCCTGCAGATCCTCATCCAGCGAGGTAAAGGCCGGATTGTTATCCAGTTTCTGCTTGAGTTTGGCGAAGCGATTGTCCAGCTCGCGGTCGAAGCCACGGCAGGAGAGCATCAACTTGTTGATAAACTGGATGCCGCGGGCACGCTCTGCATCGGAGAACGAGAGAACGCCGTCGAGTTCCAGCTGTTTCTGCTGAAGGGATTCCCTGAGTCTTGCCAATTGTCCTGCTACGGCAGCGATGTCATTCATTATCAGGTCGCCCTGTTGTCATTATTGTTTTTGGTGTTGGATAGCAACAGTGGTCGAACCTGGTTTCGATCCTCGCCTGTTATCTACATTATTTCCTGGTGGTTATCGGCTGCCGGCTTCCTTGCAAGGCTGGGCCAATTAACCCATTGCTTTTCATGAGAAGAATTGACTTTTACCAGTCCCTTGTCAATTGCCATCAGGCCGCATTGCCACACATCTCCATTAAAAAATGCCGCTTGTTGGCAATCGATCGCCGCCAGCTCCAACCAGGCGTTTTGCTGGCATTTTTCACTGAGCTGAATGGCTCCCGACAGGGCGAGATAGCAGAGGTCAAACAGGCCATTGTGATCGAGCGCGGTCGCCGCCTTCGGCAGGAAGGGGTGACTGACAATCCCGAGGCTGATCTGGCGATCCAGCGGATAGTTGCAAGGGAAGGCGGCGATGGCGGTCAGCAGGTCTCCCGCCAGTTGATGCAGGTTGGTGACGTGGCGTTGTGGCACCACATAGAGCATGTGTCCTTCACGCAAGTCATAGATACGGCCATCTTGCGGGGTCAGGGTGTCCATATAGGCACCAAAGGCCTGCTCGATTTCGCTGCTGGCCTGATAGCCGTGGCGCTCCAGCGTGTTGACCAGGAAAGGCACCCGGAACAGCAGATAATGCAACTTGTCATCGAACTCGCTGGAGGGTTGTTCGCTGAGGTACCAGCGATCCGATTTCAGCTGGCGCTTTGCCATCTCCCGCGGCCAGCGGTTCATCAGCCGCTGCCAGTTGGCCAGCCCCGAGCGTGGCTCGATCAGCAGGGCCTCATTGGTCCGTTTCAGTTGCAGGCGGGCAGTACGCAGCTTTAGCCAGAGGGTGAAGAAGAGGTAGATAAAGAGCGCCAGCAGCAGGCTGGTGGTGATACTCGACCAGAGATAGCGCTCCTGCTGATGCTGGCTGTTGTTAAGTCGCTGCTCCAGCTCCTTGATATGTTGCACCCGCTCGACCTGGACATAGTTGTCACGGATCGCCGCCTGCTCCATAGCCTGCTCCTGCTGGCGCACCTCCTCGCCAAGACGGTGGAAGCGCTTGTAGCTGTCGAGAGCCTGACGCAGATACCCCTTCTGCTCGTAGGCAAGCGACAACAGGCGGAATACCTCGTACTGACGGCGAGTATCGCCGAGCTGATTGGCCAGCGCGCGGGCGTTCTCCAACTGCAGGATGGCGATGGCGGCCTCCTGTTTCTTCAGATAGAGCTCGCCGAGCAGCAGCAGGGTATCGATCAGCGGCTCTTTGGCATCGCTCAGTTCGTGAGACTGGCGGGCCGCATTGAGGTAGTTGCTGGCCAGCGAGAGGTTGCCGCTTTGCAGGTAGGTCTTGCCGATTTCGTATTTGAGCAGGGAGGCTTGCGGTCGGTTGCTCCCCTCATCGAGCAGATCCAGCGCATTGAAGAAGTAGACCAGCGCCATATTGAGGTCGCCCTGCTCGCGGTTGAGTCGCGCCAGCACCATCAGGGAGTCGCACAGCAGGGAGGGGTTGCCGATGGAGTGGAAGTAGTTGGCCGCCTCATTGGCATACTGCAGCGCTTTTTGGGGCTCCTGCTCCTGCTGGTAGAGTTTGACTATCTGGTTCGACAGCAGGCCGAGAAAGAGCGGGTCATTGAGGCTTTTGGCCTGTTGCTGGGCATCGATATATTCCCCCAGCGCCAGCTGTGGCTGCTGCAGTGCACGATAGAGGTCGCCGCTGATGGCGCTGACCCAGGCACTGGCGAGAGGGTTGGGGGTCTTGGCGGCCCAGATCCGCGCGTCAGCCAGATGGGCCTTGGCATCATCGAAGTGCTGGTTCTCGATGTCGTAGCTGGTGCGTTGCAGGCGGCCATAGACCTGCAGCTGGCTCTGCTTGAGTGTGGGGACGGCCAGCTGTTCGTCCAGTTGAGCCATCAGGGCGCGGCTGGTGCTTTGGTTATCCGGTTTGAGGGCCTGACTGCGGATCTTGAGATAGAGGCCGTGGGCCTTGAGTTCCGATTGCCGCTCTTTGTCTGCCAGCGCCATCGCCTTATCGAGCGCTTGCTGGGTGGCCTGATATTGGCCCAGTTGCAGCAGACACTCCCCTTTGAGCAGGTGGGCGCCTATGGTCTGGGCCGCCGTGCTGTAACTCAGGATGGGTTCGCGATAACCGAACTCCTGGCGATTGCTGATGATTTGCTGGGGATTATTGGCTGCGCGCGTCAGGAAGGCGGTGGTGATCTGGACGCATCTGGCAGGATCGGTCAGTACCATCGATTGCGCTTGTTGCAGATCGATTGAGAGTTGCTCCTTGTCCAGATCCAGATTCGGAGCTGACAGGGAGGACATCATCATGGCCAGAAAAAACAGTTGATTCATTGGATTAAGGACGGCGCAGAGGTGTTGGCATGTTATCCAAGCCCCCCCCTGCGAGTCCAGCGTTTACTGTGGTTTGCTGGTGGCCGGCAAGTGGGCTTCGTCTGGATTTTATTATCCAGCATCCTTATCCCTGCTGCGCAAAGCATCGATTGAAACCTTTTTGCCCGTCATGGAGGGCAGTGCGACTGCCCTCTCTGTCGCAACTCGACTTTATTGGCGGATCAGACGCAGGTTGGCGGGCACGGTTTCGAAATTGGAGCGGAACGGGTTGATGTCGAGGCCGCCGCGACGGGTATAGCGGGCATAGACGGTCAACTGCTCAGGCTGGCAATAGTGCTTGAGGTCGATAAAGATCCGCTCGATGCACTGCTCGTGGAACTCGTTGTGCTGGCGGAACGAGATGAGATAGCGCAGCAGCTTCTCCCGATCGAGTTTCGGCCCCTTGTAGCGGATCACCACAGAGCCCCAGTCGGGTTGGCTGGTCACCAGACAGTTGGATTTGAGCAGGTGGCTGTGCAGGGTCTCCTCGACCAGCTCGCTACCGGCTGCACCTTGCAGCAGGGACGCATCAAACTCGTAATTGTCTACCTCGATATCCTGCTCGTCGATGCACTCGCCGGGCAGCTGGGCAATCTGGTGCGGCGCCTTGTCGAGGGGGAACAGGGTTACTTTGACGGTCTCGCCCGCACAGGCACTCAGATCCTTGGTCAGCATGGCGACGACTACCTCGATAGAGTCGCAACGGGTCTGGTTGAAGGAGTTGAGGTAGAGCTTGAAGGATTTGGATTCGATCAGGTTCGCACTGGTGGCCGGAATGGCCACTTCACCCACCGCCACCATCGGCTTGCCCTTGGCGTTGAGCCAGGAGAGCTCATAGAGGGTCCAGACATCGCAACCGGTAAAGGGGAGGTCGTCACCGAGTTTCAGATCATCCCGGTTCAGGCTGCGGGGAACCGGTTGCAACAGGGAGGGGGTGTACTGGCTGATGTAGTCGGATTGCTGTCCCAGACTCAGGCCGGTCAGGGCGCTGGCCCCGGCGTATCTATCTTGTTTGCTCACAGGGTTGCTCACGTAATGTGCTCATGATGAGTGGAAGAAAACGGGCCATTGCAGGGCCGGATGGTTGCAGCCGTTTGGCTTGGGCGTCGGCCTCTCTGTATCCCGGGTTCTGTTTCCCGGGTCGCAAGGTCGGCTGGCAACCTTGTCTGTTACCGGGTTTGGTGGTGCAATAGCGGACTTTGCCAGCAATTGTGGGGATTTTCGATGTCGGATCAAGTTTTGTCTGCCCTGGAGCACTTTTTTGCCCGCTGGCAACGGGATGGCGAGGCCAGACGAGGCCTGCCCCTGTGCGAGTGGGAGGCGGACTGGCGTTCCCCCTGCCAGCTTGGTGAGCCCGCCGATGGTCGGGTGGCCTGG
>NZ_CAWNZT010000209.1:0-15296 GCF_963878965.1 Aeromonas sp. HMWF015
CCCTTAGGGACGCTGCCGACTTTCGTCCATTGCTTTTTGTTCCGGATGGTATCACGGCTTGCCCCCTCTCTCCCTTGTTTTTCAAAGGGGTCAGCTTTACCATTACGCCCCTGAAAATCGGGAGAAAAGTCCATGTTACGCGGTAGTATTGTTGCGCTCGTTACCCCCATGCTGGCTTCAGGTGAAGTCGATTGGGCCAGTCTGGCCAAGCTGGTTGACTATCATGTCAGCGCCGGGACCAGCGCCATTGTTGCGGTGGGTACCACAGGGGAATCGGTGACTCTGAGCGAGCAGGAGCATATCGCCGTCGTTGAAAAGACCGTTGAGTATGCCGCTGGACGCATTCCCGTCATCGCCGGTTGCGGCTCCAACAATACCGCCCATGCCATTGAATTGGCAAAGCGACTGGCCAAAACCGGCGTGGTGGCGGGCCTCTCGGTGACTCCTTACTACAACAAGCCCACTCAGGAGGGCCTCTATCGCCACTATTGTGCGATCGCCGAGGCTAGTGGTCTGCCCCAAATTCTTTATAATGTGCCCGGTCGCACCTGTTGCGATCTCAAACCGGAGACCGTGGCCCGTCTGGCCAAGGTTCCCGGCATTATCGGTTTGAAAGAGGCAACCGGCGATTTGAGCCGCACCCCGCTGCTGCGCGAGCTGTGCGGGCCAGAGTTTGCTCTCTACAGTGGCGACGATGCCACTGGTTGTGATTTTATGCTGCAAGGTGGCGATGGCGTGATTTCGGTCACCACCAATATTGCAGCGGCCCAGATGGCCGACATGTGTCGTGCTGCGCTGGCCGGTGATGCCGGGCAGGCGCATGACATCAACAATCTCTTGATGCCGTTGCACAAGACTCTGTTCTGCGAACCGAGCCCCACCCCGGTGAAATGGGCCTGTGCCCAACTGGGGTTGATTGCAACAGCCACCTTGCGCCTGCCGCTGGTTGACCTCACCCCTGAGGGCGAGCAGCTGATGGCGCGAGCACTGACCACAGCGGAGTTGATGGCGAGTGTTTAAATCTAATGGAAAGGGAAATAGAGCCCGTCTGGTGCTGAGCGTTGCGACTGTGGCCGTCTTGGCCGGTTGCAGCACCCCCCAGGATCGCAAAATGGCCAACCGCGACTTCGGTTATGAAGATGCCCGCCTCGAGGGCCGCGCGTTCTTGATCCCCGCAGGATTGAGTGCCCCCACCTTCAACAGCCAGTACGATATTCCGCCGCTTCCCGAGAGCAGCCGTGAAGGTGCCCTCGGCGCCCAGGTCGATGTGCGACCGCCCGCCCAGCTGCTGACCGTGGTACCGGGCAGCCAGGTGGTGCAGAGCGCAACCGAACCGACCGTTGCCTTCTATGCCCTGAGCACCAGCCAGAGCGTGGAGCGCGATACCTGGTCGTTCCTGATGAACTTCCTGGCCAAATACAAGGTCACCACCGAGAAGCTGGATCAGCAGGATGGCGTATTGCAGACCGGCTGGTTTGACAACACAGTTGCCCTCGATGGCTGGGGTGAAGATGACGAAGACTTCAAAATCCGTCAGCGTTACCAGTTCACCGTGCGCAACGATGCCCAGCGCCACGCCGTCAACATGTCGGTCCGGGTGCTGGATCACGAAGAGACCATCGACGGCGAGACCAGCAACAAGCTGACCCCTGCCGATGCCCAGCGCTATGCCGCGCGAGTGCTGAACCAGTTCTCGCTCTATTACGACAGCCAGCTAAAAGCCCGTGAGCAGCACAAGTCCAACGATGGCATGGGTCTGCAACTGGGTCTGGACAACAACGAACTGAGCGCCTGGATTGCCGAAGGCTCCTTTGATCAGGTGTGGCGTCGCCTCAATCAGGTACTGCCCGCTTACGGTTTCACCATCAAGGATACTCAACAGTCTCTGGGCTGGATCGACGTCGAGTACGAAGAGCCGGGGGCCGAGTTCTGGAAGGCGAAAGGGAGCGAGCCGTTCAAACTGGAGGAGGAGAAATACCGCTTCCAGCTTGGCGAAATGGCGGGAGGCAAGACCTCCATCACCCTGTTCGACAAGGACAAGAAGCCGGTATCGTCCGGGGTTATCTCCCAGATGTATATCAGCCTGTCCGAGGCATTCGCCAAGGGGCTGGCCGATCAGGCAGCAGCAAAAGCAGAATAAATACAGGGGCCTTGTGCCCCTGTTTTGTTATCTGAATCCCCCTGAAAACGCGGGGATTCCGAGCGGTTTTCGATGATGCGAGCCCCTTGCCAGCCCGTTGCAAACAGAGCGTGCAGGTGAGGGACTCGCGATGTTTACCCCCACAAACAGGAAGTGTTATTAGCCATGAGTCTTGCAGATCAAGTATTGGCGGTGAATGACGATTTGCCGATCCGTACCGATAAACCTGTCCATTCCGGCAAAGTGCGCAGCGTCTACTGGTTGACCCCCGAAGACAGTGCCCGGCTCATAAAAGAGAAAGGCTATGATGTGCCGGCCGATGCGCCCCTCGCCCTCATGGTGATCAGCGATCGCATCTCGGCCTTCGATTGCATCTGGCAAGGTGTGGATGGCCTGAACGGCGTGCCGGGCAAAGGGGCGGCGCTCAACGCCATCTCCAGCCACTGGTTCAAGCTGTTCAAGGAGAAGGGACTAGCCGACAGCCACATTCTGGATATTCCGCACCCCTTCGTCTGGATCGTGCAAAAAGCCCGTCCGGTGATGATCGAGGCGATTGCCCGCCAGTACATCACCGGCTCCATGTGGCGTGCCTACAAGGATGGCGAGCGCGAGTTCTGCGGCATCACCCTGCCAGAAGGGCTCAAAAAAGATCAGAAGCTGCCGGAGATCCTCATCACTCCCTCCACCAAGGGCGTGCTGAAAGGGCTGGATGGCGTGCCGGAAGCCGATGACGTCAACGTCTCCCGTGCCGATATCGAGCGCCACTACAAGGGCTTCAACTTCAGCAAACCGGCTGACATCGACCGTTACGAAGTGCTGCTCAAAGAGGGCTTCAACGTCATCAGCGACGCGCTGGCCGGGCTGGATCAGATCTTCGTCGATACCAAGTTCGAGTTTGGTTACGTCCACGATGCGGCGGGCAACGAGAAGCTGATCTACATGGACGAAGTGGGCACCCCCGACAGCTCCCGTATCTGGGATGGCGCCGCCCTGCGCGACGGTCAGATCGTCGAGAAGTCGAAAGAGGGTTTCCGTCAGTGGCTGCTCAACCACTTCCCGGATCCGGACATCCTGCTCAACAAAAACCGTATGCCGGAACGTTTTGCCCTGGCCCGCGACAACAAGCTGCCGACCGAAGTGATGATGGATATCTCCAACACCTATGTCGGGATCGCCGAGAAGATCATCGGCCACAAGCTGGCGCGTTCTGCCAATCCCAAGCAGGAGATCATCGAGGTGCTGCGCGATCAGTACGGTCTGATCGACTAAGGGTTGCTCTCTTTTTTTGTCGTCAACAAACAAACGTTTGCTGATAGCGAAGGAGATAGGCAGAGAAACAGACGGGCCCCGCTACGGGGCCCGTTTTTATTGCTGGTCTGGCGGCAAGCGAGCGGCGATCAGCCGTTGACCCTGAACACCTGACCTGTCTGAATGCCCAACACCGACTTCTTGTAAGCCTGCGCCACCTTGGCGGCTGGCACCGGCACGAACCCCGGGAAGAAGTCGGCGTATTTGTCCATCGACTCCGCCAGCACGGTCGGGCTTACCACGTTGATGCGAAGGCCTCTGGGTAGCTCGCAGGCGGCCGCTTTCACAAAGTGATCGATGGCGCCGTTGACGGTGCTGGCGCTCACCCCCCAGTTGATCGGCTCCTCGCTTAGAATACCGCTGATCAAAGTGATGGAACCCTTGTCAGTTAGATAGGGAATGGCGGCTCGGGTCAGGTTGATCTGGCCCATCAGCTTGCTCTCCAGTCCCACCTGCCACTGCTCGTCGGTCATCTCGGTCAGGCCGTTGAAGGCCACGCTGCCGCTGGCGACAACCAGTGCATCAAACTGGCCCACTTGGGCAAACAGCGCCTTGATGGAGGCGGGATCGCGCATGTCGACCGTGGCATCGCCACGGCTGTGGCCGACCCGGATCACCTGATGATCTTTGGCAAGCAGTTCACTGACCGCGGAGCCGACGGTGCCAGAGGCACCCACAATCACAATTTTCATCTGCATCACTCCTGGTTGGGATGTATCGATTCTAGCGCAACAGAAAATGCGAAAAAGCGCGTAAAATAAACCCATTGTTTCCATATTGGAGCTAATGATGGATATCGCCCATCTGGCCAGCTTTTACGAGGTGGTGCTGCGCGGCAGTTTCTCGGCCGCTGCCGATACGCTGGGAGTGAGCAAGGGGATGCTGAGCCGCCACGTCAGCGCGCTGGAGGCCTCCCTCAATGCACAACTGTTGCAGCGCACCACCCGCCGCCTCAGTCTGACCGAGGCGGGCAAGACCCTCTATCAGCAGGCGGGGGAGATCTTCGCGCTGGCTCGGCAGGCGGAGCAGGATATTCAGGCGCTGACCGAAGAGGATTGCGGACGACTGCGCTTTACCTGCCCGGTCAGCACCGGCGACCGCATGGTGAGCGAACTGCTGACCAGCTTTGCCGCGCTCTGCCCGGGAGTGGAGGTGGAACTCAATTTCACCAACCAGATGGTCGACATGAGTCAGGGAGAAAACGACATCGCCCTGCGCGCCATGAGCGAGGTGCCGGACAATCTGGTGGCCCTGCCGCTGGGGCGGCTCAAGGATGTGGTGGTGGCGAGCCCCGCACTGGTGGCGCGGGAGGGGCGTCCAGCCACTCCCTATGAGCTGAGCGGGCGCAGCTGCCTGTTGCAGGGGCACAATCCGGCCTGGGAGCAGTGGCACTTTATCCGTGAGGGGGAAGAGGCCCACATTCTGGTGCAGGGCAAGGTACGAGCCAACCACTACAGCACAGTGTTGCAACTGGCGCGCGCCGGTATGGGCTATGCCAAGTGCCCGCTGATGCTGGTGGAATCGCTGCTGACGGCAGGAGAGCTGGTGACCGTGCTCGACGAGTGGCAGAGCGGCCTGCATCAGCTTCATGTGCTGCATGCCCAGCAGCGTCGGGTGCCGCGCAAGATCAGGCTGTTCAAGCAGGTGCTGGCCCAGTGGTTTGCCGAGCGACCCCACTACCTGCTCTGAGCGGCGTTATTTTTCTGTCATCTTCGGCTGCTACCCTGCGCCCATCATCGGCATCAGGAAGATCAGCGGGAATGAAGAGTAATAGAGGGTTGACCGGATTTGTGCTGCTCTGTGCAGTGTTGGGGGCTGGCAGTGTGCAGGCCATGGTGGAAGTGAAGGTGCCGGAGAATTTCCGCATCCTCGCGGTGAGCAACGGCACCTTGCAGGATGAGCAGCATGCCACTCTGGCGGATGGCGAGCAGCAACTGCTGGTGCGCTTCGAGGGGGTGATTCCCAGTCGCAGCAGCAGCGAGAATGATCGGCAGGTACGCTCCGAGCCGCAGGTGGTGCGCTATCAGGGCAGCAATCAGCATTTGCAGCTGACGGCCAGCGTACCGGGAGACGAGCGGGGGATGCAGGCGTATGCCAAGGCTCCTGTGGTAGCGCTGCAGGAGAATGGCCGCGCGCTTGCTATCCAGCAGGATGCGCTGGTGACCAGCGGCATGCTGCTTGGGGTGGATTGGAACGGCAAACTGGCTGAATACAACCGCAGCGGCGGCAAGGCTGCGCTGACGGCCGTCGCTGTGACTACACAACCAACGGCTACGCTATCCGGTGGGGGGCAACCCGTTGTGGCTGCCAGCGAGCTGGAAGGGCAGTTGCAGCAGTTGTTCCTCCAGGCAGACCCAGCCCTGCGCAAGCGCTTTATCGGTTGGGCCGTCCCACAGCTTTAAGTTTTCTGCCCGTTGCAGTAACGTGGACACTCCTTTTTTCAGGCGCTCTGTTCATCGTACTCAACGAGGTTTTCATGTTTGAATTGCATTCACGCCTGCAGGCAGATACCCGGTGGCTCGGGGATCTGCCCCTCTGCCGGGTCTTGCTGGCCAAAGACAGCCAGTATCCCTGGCTTATCCTGGTACCGCGAGTAGCCAACCTGCGGGAAATTCACCATCTGGCGCCGGAGCCGCAGCAACAGCTGATGCAGGAGTCCTGCGCCGTCGCCGCCCTGATGGAACAGGCCCTCAGCCCGGACAAGATCAACATTGGGGCGCTGGGTAATCTGGTGCCGCAACTCCACCTTCACCATGTCGCCCGCTTTGCGACGGATCGCGCCTGGCCGGGTCCCATATGGGGCGCTCATCCGGTCGTGCCTTATGAGCCACAAGTTTTGGCACAGCAGGCCGATATATGGCGTGCCCGGCTCGCCAAGCTGAGCGGTTTCACCCCTGTGGCTGCTGATAACGGAGTCAACTGAGAGGCGTGTCGCTATTTCAGTCTCCGGGCCGCGCCATCTGTTAGAGTTATGGTATAGATAAGCCCATTTTCGATGTTCAGGAAGGTCCCATGATAGTGACAAGATCCGATGACGATGCCGTATTGACCACAGAGGATGTGCTGCTCAGCCTGTGCAACTCGGTGACGGACGTTTTGAGTGCCGCGACCATGAGTCAGGTGCGGTTTTCCGGCATGGTGCAGCGGATCAGCAAGACCTGCCTCAAGCCGGATATCGGCTGCTTCGTGCTGTTCGATGGCGGTTTTTCCGGTCTGGTGGTGATCAACTTCTCCGCCGCCGCCGCCATGGAGCTGTACGAGAGCTACATGCTGAGCATGGGACTCTCCAAGGAGGATCTCGCCATCTCCCACACCTCTGACGAGGTGAGCAACGTGATGGGCGAGCTGATGAACCAGATCGTCGGCAGCTTTACCGTCAAGGTGGGCCGGGATCTGCAGACCCACATCACCCAGAACCAGCCGAAGATGCTGGCCCTCAACAAGCAGGTGATGCTGAGCGTCGATACCAATCTCGACAGCCCGGAGTCCCGCCGCGTCACCTTCTTCACCGCCCGCAACAACATCTTCTATCTGGAGCTGGCGATGGACAAAACCGAGTTCATCCGCATCCACAATGAGGGGATGGAGCACGAGGAGCTAGATCCCGATGCGCTGATCGCCCAGGCCAAGCAGGATGCCGCCAAGCCGGCTCAGGCTGCGGCCCCGGTTGCCAACGATCACGATGATCTGCTCGACTCTTTGGGTATCTGAGGCAAACGCCGGATAGCAACAAGGCCACCTTCGGGTGGCCTTGTTGTATCGGTGCGCACAACTGTCGTTAGAAGTTGTAGAGCAGGCCGGTGTTGAACACCATGGATTCGGAGTCGTAGAAGTTGATGTCGGAATCGGACTTGGCGTAGCCAGCGGTAAAGGTTGCGGAGAGCGGCGCAATACCGAACAGGCGGTGCCAGAAGAAGGTACCGGTCAGGGCAAACTCGTCGGAGTCGGCGTTTTGGCCAAAGATCGGGTTGGCCTCATCATATTTGGTCTGGCCCAGATAGGCGTTGCTGACGAAAGACCACTGGGAAGCGCGCATGCCGTAGGTCAACTGGAGGCCGTTGCTCTTGTAGCTTTGGGCGCTGCCGTCCAGATCGGCTTGGCGGTAGATAAAGGCTGGCTCCAGCATTTGACCGGGTGCCAGCTGCCATTTGTAGGAGAGGTCGAGGGCGTGGATCTTGCCGTTGCGATCCAGCTTGGCGGCAGTATCGGCGCCGTACTGGCTGCCGCTGCGCTCCTCATCCACCTCGATGTTGCGGGTGGTCAGGCTGCCATTGAAGTTGCTACCCCAGATGCTGTCCCAGGCGAAGCGAACCCCTTTTGACTTGATATCGGTGGATTGGCGATCGACGCCTACGGCGAAAGGATCGCTCCACTGTTCGGTTGGCATGGCATTGAAGACCACGGAGCCAGCCACGATACCCTTGTCGCTCATCTCCTGGCGGATACCGAGCTGCTGGGTGAAGTCGAAACGGATGGCATCCTGGATCAGGTTACCGAGGAATACTTGGGTGCGGGTATCGGCAAAGGTATAACGGATATCAGCGTTGAGCAGCGGGGCGACGGCGGAACTGCTCTCGGCACTGCCCAGCCCGCCCAGTCGACGGTTTTCGTCATCACCGCTGTAAAAGTTAGATTCGTAATTGATGACATTGACTCCGCCAAGCAGGAAACCAGACCAGCCCGATTCGTTGGGAATGGTTCCCAAATCCGCATATGCACTATTTGCAGCCAGCAGGCCCAGACCAAGCAGGGTGGTGTTGCGCATCAGATAACTCCTGAATTAAACGTGTTTAAATTGACGGGTGGATGATTATAGGGGGCCACCCTTAATGGCAACTGACAGAATTTCATCAAATATCCTAACTCACTCATTTTACACGGCGAATCGTTAATTAATTGTGCGAGATAAGAAGAGTTCAATTCTCTGTGCTGGTATTCTGTTCGCGAATATCGGGGAGAAAATAACAAGATGAAGCAGATTAAATCCTGGGCGCAATATTACGTCGACCTGATGACCAAGCTGGGACTGGTGCGATTCAGCATGTTTCTGGCGGCCGGCATCATAGTGCTGGCGGTCGCCATCCAGATGGGGGTAACCCTGTTTCTGCGCGGCAATATCGATGTGATCGACTTCGTGCGTTCGGTCTTCTTTGGCCTGTTGGTGACCCCCTGGGCGGTCTATTTTCTCTCCATCGTGGTGGATCAGCTGGAGGATTCCCGTCAGCGACTGAGCCGGATGGTGCGCAAGCTGCAAGATATGCGTGAGCGGGATCTGGAGCTTAACAGCCAGTTGCAGGAGAACATCAGCCGCCTCAATGCCCAGATTGCCGAGACCAACCGGGCCGAGAGCCTGCGTTTGCAGGCCATTGAAGATCTCGAAAACGAGGTGTTCCAGCGGGAGAAAGCTCAGCTCCATCTGGGGGAGCGTACCGCTCTGCTGCGCTCTTTTATCGACTGTTCCCCGGATCTGGTCTACTACCGCAACGAGGATGAGCAGTTCTCTGGCTGCAACCGCGCCATGGAGGAGCTGACCGGCAAGGTGGAGGCCGAGCTGATCGGTCTGACCCCGTTCGATGTCTACAAGCAGGAGATCGCCAACAAGGTGGTGGAGACCGACAAGCAGGTTTTTGCCAGCAACGAGCCGCTCACCTACGAGCAGTGGCTGGAGTATCCCGATGGCCGCAAGGCTTACTTCGAGTTGCGCAAGGTGCCCTTCTTCGACCGCTTCGGCAAGCGACTCGGGCTGCTCGGTTTTGGCCGTGACATCACCGAGCGCAAGCAGTATCAGGACAAGCTTGAGAAGGCGAGTCGCGACAAGACCACCTTTATCTCCACCATCAGCCACGAGTTGCGCACCCCGCTCAACGGCATCGTGGGCTTAAGCCGGATGCTGATGGATACCCCCCTCGATCCCAAGCAGCATCAGCAGCTCAAGACCATTCACTTGAGTGCGGTGACCCTTGGCAATATCTTCAACGACATCATCGACTTGGACAAACTGGATCGCCGTCGCCTCGAAATTGCACCGACCCGTATCGATCTGCCCGCCTTCCTCGACGAGCTGGAGACCCTGTCGCGCATTCAGGCTGAGCAGAAGGGGCTCTATCTCCATTTCGATCGCGATGGCGACATGCCGCAATTCGTGATGGCTGACGGCACCCGCCTGCGTCAGGTGCTGTGGAATCTGGTGGGCAACGCGGTCAAGTTTACCGATGAGGGGGGCGTCACCGTGCGTTGTCTCTCCCATCCCGCCGATGAGCCGGGCAAGCTGGCCCTGCACTTCGAGGTGGAGGATACCGGCATCGGTATCCCGCGCGCCCAGCAGGAGAAGATCTTCGCCATGTACTATCAGGTGCAGGGCAAGAAACACGCCACCGGCACCGGCATTGGCCTCGCGGTCTCCCGTCAGCTGGTGCAGGCGATGGGCGGGCAGCTCTATGTGGACAGCGATCCGGGCGAAGGCTCCTGCTTCACCGCCGAGCTGGAGGTAGCTTGCGCCGAGCCTGTGTTGCCAGAGCAGGAGGAGGAGATGCCCTCCCTCGATATCCTGCTGGTGGAGGATGTGGAGCTCAACGTGACGGTGGCCTGCGCCCTGCTGGGCAAGCTGGGTCATCAGGTGCAGGTGGCACGGGACGGCACCCAGGCGTTGGCGATGGCCAACCCGGATGATTTCGACCTCATTTTGCTCGATATCCAGCTGCCGGACATGACTGGCTTCGATGTGGCGAAAACCCTGCTGGAGCGTTATGGCGACAGCCTGCCACCCATGGTGGCGCTCACCGCCAACTCCACCGGCGATCGCCAGTACTACCGGGATCACGGCATGCAGGATGTGATTAACAAGCCGCTTGGCTCCAAAGCGGTGCGGGAGGTGATTGGTCACCTGTTTGCCGATCTGGCCGAGGATGAAGCGGACGAGCAGGCTGATGCGGGCAATCAGGATGCCCTGCTGGATATCCCCTTCCTCACCGATTACGCCGATACCGTGGGCAAGCCGGTGCTGCTCTCCAGCGTCGATCTGTTCGAGAAGATGATGCCGGACTACATGGCTGTGCTCGACTCCAATATGATTGCCAAGGATCAAGCTGGGGTGGTGGAAGAGGCACACAAGATAAAAGGGGCGGCAGGCTCCATTGGCCTGCGCCGATTGCAGCAGACGGCGCAACTGATCCAGAGCCCGGATCATCCCGCCTGGTGGGAAAACGTGGAAGACTGGATTGAGACGCTGCGCCGGGAATATCCCGGCGATATCTCCCGTCTGCGGCGCTGGTTGTTGTCTTGAGGCTGGAGGATGTCTTGAGTCTGAGGAAAATTGTTGGCAAGGAGCTGCAAGATGTATAGCCGTTTGATTACCCCTGCGCGCATCCACCCTTGGGGGGATGAGGAGCTGCTGGAGGCGACCGAGCAGGATCGCGCCCGTATCGTGCAGGCAGCACCGGTGCGCAGGTTGCAGCAGAAGACCCAGGTCTTTCCGCTCGATGTGAAGGCCTCGGTGCGCAGCCGCCTCACCCACTCGCTGGAGGTGCAGGAGACCGGTCGCCAGATCAGCCGCCGCATTCTGGCTGCCTTGCCTGCCGGGATGGTTTGTGAAGGGGCTTTTATCAATCTGGTGGAGATGTCCTGCCTGCTCCATGACGTGGGCAATCCGCCGTTTGGCCACTTTGGTGAGCAGGTGATGAGCCAGTGGCTCGGCGAGATGCTCGATCCCCTCTATCAGCAGGCGCTGGCGCAGCCACCTTCGGCCCAGTGGGCTGAATTGCGTCAGGATCTGCAACTGTTTGATGGCAACGCCCAGAGTCTGCGACTGGTGCACAGCCTGCACGAGCTCAACCTGACCCTCGGACAACTGGCGGCACTCTGCAAATACCCGCAGCAGCCGCAACCCGGCGTGAGCTATGGCCAACATCATGGCTGGAGCAGCAAGCGCGGCATCTTCTTCAGCGAGCAGCCGCTCTACCGTGCCCTTGGCCAGAGTCTGGGATTGGCCCCCGGCTGTCGCCATCCGCTGGTCTACATCATGGAGGCGGCCGATGACATCTCCTACTGCATCGCCGATCTGGAAGATGCGGTAGATCGGCGGATCCTGACTCAGGGTGAACTGCTGGTGGCGCTGCGAGCTGCTGATCAGAGTGACTACATGGGCACCTTGCTGGATGAAGCGCTGGCCTCCGGCCGGGGCTTTTTCCCCCATTTTCGCCAGCAACTGACCCGGGATCTGGTGGCGTTGGCGGCGCAGAGCTATGTCAGCGAACATCAGGCCATTTTGCAGGGATCCTATCCGCAAGCGCTGCTGCACGGTCAGGCGCCGGCGGCGCGGGTGCTCGATATCCTCAAGCAGGTGGCCCGCGAGCTGGTCTTTATGCGCCCCGAGGTGGAAGCGCTCGAGCTGGAAGGGTATGCGGCACTGCGCGGGGTGCTGACCAGTTATTCCTGTCTGTTGGCGCTGCCGGCGCGGCAATTTGCCCGCCTGCTGGCCGGGGAGGGGAGTCAGACGCTGTTCTTTGCGCGCCGCCTCTATCACCGCCTCTCGGCTCGTCACCTCAAGGCTTATCGATTGGCGATCGCCACCCCGGATCCGCGCTTTGCCTGCCAGCATGAGCAGGAGTGGTATTACCGGGTGCGGTTGCTGCTCGACTATGTCAGCGGCATGACGGATACCTATGTGCTGGAGGAGTACCGGCTACTCTCGGGGATCTGATGCCCCAGGCTCCCTGTCGGGCAGCATAAAATGCCGTAAAAACGTTTAAAAAGGAGTCGCAAGAGGCTTGTTTTAAATTCGGATATTTTTTAGACTTCTGCAACCTGTTCAACTTTTACCCGGTAAGGAGACGAAAATGCAACATCTGATGCTCAATATTGCATTCTCTCGCGGCACTGCGTGCGGCGTGAAATCTCGTGCTCTTTTACCGCGTGGCGTAAACAGGTAACCCCTGTCTTTTTATCACCCGCGGTTCGTCCCGCAGGGTGATATCCACTTTCTCCGGGAGAACCGCATGTTCAACTGGAGAATGTCATGTCTATCGAACTGGTTTTACTGCGCAGTGTTGAATCCCTGGTCCAGAGAAGGATTGCCCGGGTCGAGCGTCGTCTCGTGCAGGTCAATCTGTCACCCGCCCTGCTCAGGGATATCGGGCTGGAAGGATATCAGGGTCAAATCGCTCTCGTTCGCGAGCGGGAGTATCAAACCGGCTTCCGCCTCGGGAATCGAATAACCTGATCGCGAAGGGGAGAATAAGATCCCCCTCGCTAGTGAAATGGCAGGCTGCATGCCTGCCATTTTTCCATCTTATGGTTGATTCCAGGTTCACATGTTGGTGACTCAGTATTATCCTCTCCGCCCTCTTTGTAACAGCTGCGATTGTTTTCTCGCCTTGCGTCGTCATGATCTGCAAGATTAGAGGTGGCAGCCGTATCTGTTTTACTCATCAGGACAAGACCTTATGCCACTCCTTCGTCAGCTTTTTCTTCCCATTTTGCTGTTGTTTTCGGGCATGTTGGCTGTTGCGGCTCCCCAACCGCAAGATGAGAGCACAAGTAACGAGATTTCTGCACAAAAAGAGCTGCTGGTTGGGGTTCCCCGTGGCGGCTATCTCCCTTTCATCTATCAACTCCCCAACCAGCGTTATGCCGGTCCGCTCAAGGAGCTGGCCTCGCGCATTGCAGCCGAAATGGGCGTGTCATTGCGTTATATCCCCTACAACTCCTACGTGGATGCCCAGATTGCTCTCCAAGGCGGCCAGATCGATGCATTAATCGGGGTCGAACGTAATGCTCTTGAATTGAAGGGGATAAACCCTATTGGCAGTATCGGTTCTTATGCTCGCTCCATTTTAATGCATACCCCGGATCAGCGATTGACCCTGGAGCAGGCGCGCAAGTTACGCTGGGTCTGTATTCGTGGTTTTGGCAGTTGTAATGAATTGGCTCGTTTGGGGATCTCTGATGTAACTGAGCTGGAGAGCCGTGACGAGGCGACCTATATGGTCAAGCTGGGCGCTGTCGATGCATATCTTGATTTGGAACCCATTGTTTCCCTCAAGATGGAGAGAATGCCAGCGTCAATGGGGGTTGTCGCTCCAGGGTGGCTTTCTGGCAGCACGCTGACGATGGCGACCAGCTCCCGCCAGCCAGAGCTGAGCGAGAGGCTTTGGCAGGCATATCAACGGATACCCGTTGCAGACTCACGATTACGGTTGCATCAGAAAAATGAACGCGCCAACGCTGGTCTGTTGCTGGAACCAGATGAGGCTAGTTGGCTGAAGCAGAGAAACAAGGTCATCAAGTTCGCCGTTGCCCCCGGATTTGCCGGCATCAGTGAAATCGATGACGAAGGTGAATTGCATGGCTATACGGCAGACCTGATGAAGTTATTGAGTCTGCGCTCCGGGATCCGCTTTGAGCTGGTGTCGACAAATACCTGGCAGGAGTCACTTAAACTGCTGAAAGAGCACAAAGTGGACCTTATTCCCTTGATGACACCGCTCAAGGATCGTCAGTCCTTTGCCTCTTTTACCTCCTCCTATCTGAAGTTCGACAGCTATGTCGTAGCCAGACACGGTGCTCGCCCGCTGAAGTCGCTGGTCGAGCTGAAAGGGCGTCTGATTGGTGGTGTGACGGGTTCTTACGAAGCCTCTCTCATTCACGCGCTGGGCGCCAATATTATCGAAGTAGGCAAAGATGCCGATTTACTGACCTTGCTCGACACTGGGCGAGCTGAATATGTGCTGTTGACCATGACCAATCTGGGACAGCAGGCAATGAAGGGTTTCAATGAGAAGTATCAGGTGGTGCTGAGCTCCCCCGAATTTTCCGTACCTATCAGTATGGCCGTCGATAATGCTCAGCCCGAGTTGCTCCGCATCATGGACAAGTTGCTGCTGACCATCACGGATGAGGAGTGGCAACTGCTGGAACGACGCTGGCTCAATGTGTCGGTCAATATCGAGTCTGATTACACCCTGATTTACAAATGGTTGGCCATAGGGGGGGGCGCCTTGCTCGTCAGCGGTTTGCTGGTGATGTTCTGGGCTCGCAGTTTGCGTCGCCAGATTGCGCAGCGGAAAATCGCAGAGGACAAGCTGAATGAACAGTTGCTGTTTGTGCAGACCTTGCTCAACTCACTGCCAACCATGGTGGCGCTACGTGATAGCGAGCAGCGGATCACCTTGTGCAATCAGGCCTATCGCGATGCTTTCCTCGGTGCTGGCAGTAGCAGTGAGGAGCTCCAAAACATGCCCGAGACACTCAGAAACAGTGTGTTGGAAGAAGAGCGCCGGGTGTGGCAGACCGGACAGGATCTGGAGGGGGCAGGGAGCAACCTGCGAGCTGATGGTACGCCCTGCCATGTTATCTATGCCAAACGTCCTTATCGCGATCCCGATGGCAATATGCTGGGGGTGTTGACAGTACTGACCGATGTCAGCCGGATCAAAGAGGCGGAGGAGCGCGCCCGTCAGGCTGAAAATCGCCTTACCCAGATTACCGACAGCATGCCTGGGGTGGTCTATCAGTATTTGTGGCAAGGACCCGGCAAGGGGCGGTTTTTGTATGCTTCTCAGGGGGCCAGCGAGATCCTCGGGGCTTCCCGGCAGGACCTGTTCAATTCCGAATCGGGTGGTGAGGTGTTCGGCTTTACCGAAGAGGCGCTGCAGGATTTTGTCAGCAAGGTGGCCAATCATGCCGAGACTCTGGCTCCCCTCGATCTGGAGGTCAAGGTGGAGCGACCTGAGGGAGATCGCTACCTGCAAGTACGTGGCAACTTTGTCAGACAGGAGCAGCAGGCGCTGATCCTCAATGGGGTCATTCAGGACATTACGGCTCTCAAGCAACAGGAATATGAGCTGCGCGA
>NZ_CAWNZT010000209.1:15306-27281 GCF_963878965.1 Aeromonas sp. HMWF015
GCAATGTGGTCACCTCGACCAATAACCTGCTCTATCTGGTCAATGACATCCTCGATTTTTCCAAGATAGAAGCGGGTCAGTTGCAGTTGAATTACCAGAGCAGCCGGTTGCAAACGGTGATCTGCGATGCCATTCGTGGCCACGCGGCACTGGCTCATAACAAGGGGCTCAACGTGGTGCTTGAGTGGGAGCATCATGTGCCGGATTGGGCCGACATCGATGGGGTGCGTATCGGTCAGGTCATCTCCAACCTGCTCAATAATGCGGTGAAGTTTACCGAACAAGGTGGGATTACGATTCGGGTCAGCTACCTGAGCGAGCAACTGACCATCAGTGTCAGTGACACCGGTATCGGGATCGCCGAAGAGAAGCAGGTGCTGCTGTTCACGCCTTTTGAGCAGGTGGAGTCAGATATCAACCGTCGTTTTGGTGGCACCGGACTGGGGTTGGCAATCTGTGAGCAGCTGGTATGCAAAATGGGGGGGGCACTGACACTGACCAGCAAGGCAGGAGAGGGCTCCTGCTTCCGCTTCACCGTGCCGCTAACCAATCCGCAGTGGGATCCCCCTGCTCTGGCTGACACAGAATGGTGGTTTTTCAGCGATGACACCAACCTCGAAGCGGCCATGGTACGGCAGGGGGCCAAGCTCAGGTACTTGGGGGCCAATGAGCTCAGTCGCTCACTGGACGGGTTGCTGTTGGCCGATCAACGGTGGCTTGAGCAAGCGCTGGGGGGGGAATGGCAAAGCTGGCTGCAACACTCTGCTCTGAAGGGGATCATAGCGTCACCCGATGAGGCGTTACGGGGTCGGATTGGTGAACAGAAATGGTGGCGCCTGGGTCTATCTCCTCTCTATCCGGATCTTCTGCTGGAGAGCTGCCACGAATTGCTACAGGAGCGGGTCACACCGCACCTCCCGGCGCTTGCAGAGAAGCTGGGGGGCAAAGTACTGGTGGCCGATGATCATCCGGTCAATCGTGCCTTGCTGGCACGGCAGTTGGCCATTCTTGGTATCGAGGCTCAGGTTGTGGAAGATGGCGAGAAGGCTCTGCGGGCCTGGCAGGGACAGCAATTCTCTCTGCTGTTGACTGATTGCCATATGCCGGTGATGGATGGTTATGCCCTGACCAAGGCGCTGCGGGCTGCGGGAGTGACGGCTCCCATCATAGGGGTAACGGCAGATACGTCTGAAGAGGCGAGTGCTCGTATGGTAGAGGCTGGCATGAGTGACATGTTACTGAAGCCCTACCCGCTGGATATCTTGCGCCAGATGCTGGCCCATTGGCTGGCAGAGAAGACGCCAACCAGAAGTGCGGTTGCGCCCGTTGATAGTGCTACAGGCATGCAGGCTGAGCGCTGGTTGGCGCTGTTTGGTGACGAGCTGACCGCGCGAGCCATGGCGGTGGAGTATCTCGATTCCAACCGGCAGGATGGCGAGGCCATGATGGCAGCACTGATTTGTCATGATGTCAGCGCCTTGGTAGAGACCGCCCACCGGGTCAAGGGGGCTGCCCGAATGGTCGGGTTGGAGGAGCTTGCCAGCCAGGCCGCCATACTGGAATCGGCAGCGCGATTGAAGCGGCTCGACGAGCTCGACGAGCTGGTCAGCACTGTGCAGAGGTTGATGACGGCGATTGCCCACGACATTGGATTATGGCTCGATGAAAAAAGCACAACATGAGTTGGTCATCATGGTCGTGGAAGACCATGGATTTCAGCGCAAGGCGCTGCTGCACCAGATCCGCAGCCTGGGTTACCAGAATCTGCTGGAAGCGGTTGATGGTGTCGAGGCGTTGGCGCTTAGCCAGCAACACAACGTCGATATCCTGTTTTGTGATCTGCGAATGCCCGGAATGGATGGCATGGCGCTGTTGCGCCGCCTGTCGCTGGGTGGTTTTCAGGGCGGCATTATCCTCTCTAGCGCGCTTGAGGGGGATGTGGTCGAAGCCGTATTGCGCATGAGTACCGCTTATGGCTTGCAGGTGCTTGGTCGCATAGAGAAACCCTCAACGCCGCAGCAGCTCCAGCGGCTTATCCAGGCTTGGTCACCCCGGCAGGAACCCGTCAGGGAGGAAGAGGGGCACAGAATAGGACTCGATGAGTTGCGTCGGGCGATCGAGCAAGATCAACTGCTGCCCTGGTATCAGCCCAAGGTGAGTTTTGCATCCGGCGAGTGGGTCGGGATGGAGGCGTTGGCCCGCTGGCAACACCCCGAGTTTGGCCTGATCCCTCCCGGGCGTTTTATTTCACTGGCGGAGAGCAACGGACTTATCGATCCGTTGACCGAGGTGATCATCAGCAAATCTCTGAGTGATGGCCATTTATGGGAGGAAACCGGGTTGTCACTCAATCTGTCGATGAACCTGTCCACCACCTCGCTCATTGAAGGGGATCTCTGCAACTTATTGATTGATCAGTGCAAGCGCTGGAGTATCAATCCTGAGCTTATCACTCTGGAGGTGACCGAGAGCGCATTTGTGCAGGATCTGGGCAAGTCGCTGGAGGTGCTGACCCGGTTGCGGATGCATGGCTTTGGCCTCTCCATTGACGACTTCGGCACCGGTTACTCCTCGATGCAGCAGCTGGCATTGTTGCCGTTCACCGAGCTGAAACTGGATCGCTCCTTTGTCGATCGCTGTCATGCCGACCCATCACGCTTGGCCATCATCGAATCCAGCATTGAGCTGGCCCGCAAACTGGGGCTCAAATCGGTGGCGGAAGGGGTGGAAGATGCCGCAACCTGGCAATTACTGGCAAGGCTCGGCTGCGATGTTTGCCAGGGTTTTTTCTCCGCCCGCCCGATGCCGCGCAGTGAATTGCAAGATTGGCACCGGACTTGGCAAGATAGATTGCCTACACTGATATCTATCTGAATCTTTAGGTCAAATCAGTCACTCTGAACAAGGATGTTCATGAAAATCTCAAGCAAGTTGCTGCTCAGCTTCGGTTTTATCAACCTGCTGATCCTGCTCTCATCCACACTGGTCTATCACCGGCTCACCCAGATCAATCAGGCCCAGCACATGTTGCTGGAACAGGCGCTGCCCGCCTTGCAGCGGGATGAGGCGAGCCAGAAGGCGCTAGTTGCCACCGTTTCTGCCCTGCGTGGCTATCTGATCCTCGGCAAGGATCCGGCTCAGGCCTCCCGCCTCAAGCAGGAGTGGGACTCCGCTTGGCAGGCCATTGCCCATCAGACGTTCAGTCCGGCGCTCGCCAACTCTCTCGAGACCTTCAAAAGCCATCAGGAGAAGGTCTGGACCATAGCCCAGAGCGAAGAGAATCTGCCCGCTCACACCCTGATGCTGCAGGAGGCAGGGCCGCTGGCGGAGGCGGCGCTCGATCAGCTGCAATCCTTTGCCAATGAGGAGGTAGCAACCCCGCAGGATCAGCTCGCGGGCGATCGCCGCATGCTGCTCAAACAGGTGGGGGATGCCTACAACAGCCTCGCCAATTCCCTCTCCGCCCTGCGGGATTTTCTTATCTCCGGCGATCCCGAATACCGCAGCAAATATCAGGATTACTACCAGTTTCACCAGCAGCGGGTCGCCGAGGTGAAACAGCAAGCCGCGCTCTTTACCGAGACCCAGCGCAGCCTCTGGCAGCTGTTTGAAGAGATGGCGACCCCCTTCTCCGAGCTGGTGGGACAGGTGATCAGCAAGCGACAGGCGCCGGATTGGGATCAGGCCAACTACCTGATGGCCACTGACATCGAGCCGATGCAGTCCAGCCTCAGCGAGCAGCTGGTCCAGCAGGTGGGGAAAACCCGCGCCGAGGTGGAGCAGATCTCTGCGCAGATGACCCGCGCCGGGAGTGCCATCAACCAGACACTGTTGTTGGCCACCGGCAGTGCCATTGTGCTCGGCATGGTGGTCGCATGGCTCTTTAGTCGCCGTCTGACCCGTGACATTGCCAGTCTGGTGACCCGGGCGGGACAGGTTGCGGATGGCCGACTGGCGGCCGAGCCCCTGCCAATCATGCGACAAGATGAGCTGGGTGGATTGACCGGTTCCATCAACCGGATGTCTGCCCAGTTACGTCATCTGGTCGCGGAGTTACAGGGCGCGGTGGGGCAGGTCGAGGTGGCTTGTCTCGATGTGGGCAGTACCACCAGAGCCATAGTGGCCGATCTGACGGTGCAGGATCAGCGGGTCGATGCGGTGGCGGCGGCTATCGACCAGATGTCGGTCAGCGCTCGGGATGTAGCTGGCAACATCGCAGGGGCGGCTGATGGGGCCCATCAGGTGCAACAGCAAACCCGGCAGGGGGAAGCCGCGCTGGCGCGGATGACTGACACCATGCAGCAGATTGCCGCCATGATTGGCCAAGCCAACGAAGCCATGGGGCTGCTGGAACATCAGAGTGAGCAGGTGGGTCAGATCACCGAGGTGATCGCCACCATTGCGGAGCAGACCAACCTGCTGGCCCTCAATGCGGCAATCGAGGCGGCGCGGGCTGGTGAACAGGGGCGTGGTTTTGCGGTGGTGGCCGATGAGGTGCGTCAGTTGGCGACTCGAACCCATCAATCAACCGCCGAGATCAGCCAGACCATTGCTGCCATCTCCCAGCAGACTCGCCAAACGGTGAGTACGGTCAGCAGCGGCACCCGGTTGGTGGAGCAGGGGCGTGACGCAGTTGGATTGGTGACCGATACCCTGAGTGCCATGAACCAGCTGGTGCAGTCGCTGTCGGGCCAGCTGGAAGCCATTTCGGTGGCGACCGAGCAGCAGTCACGGGTGGCAGCCGAGGTGGCAGGGACAGTTGATGACATTGCCGAGCTCAGTCGACAATCCTGTCTGCGCAGTCAGCAGGGTGAGGAGATAGTCGCCAGACTGGCTGGCGATACCGGCAAGCTGACGGCGGTGATCGCCCGCTTCGATCTTGAAGCGTGAGATGGCGGGATCATCCCGCCATTGCCATTCATCGAGTTGTCTGGCTCGGTAGGCTTAGTCCAGACGTCTGAAGGCGTGGTTGTCAAAGCTGCTGGTGGTCTCCCGATTGAGCAGGCTCACCAGCAAAATGGCCCGTTTTTCCCCATCCGGTTCCATATAGATGGCTTCGAAACCGGCCAGCGGCCCCTCTTCAATCAGCACCTTGTCACCGGTGGTGGGCAGGCTGGCGTAGCTGGCACGCGCCTCGTCACTGTCATCGCGACTCATCAGCTGATAGACCAGCTTGCTGCAGATCGGGGTCCATTCGCTGCCAAAGTGGATGATCCGGCTGATGCCGCGGGTCGATTTCAGGGTGACCGGGGTGACCTCTTCCAGATCGACAAAGATAAACAGATAGTTGGGAAACATGGGTTCCCGCATTGGAACCCGCTTGCCCCGGCGCAGTTTCTCGATCTCCACCATGGGGTAATAAGATTCGATACCCTGGGCATCGAGGTGGGCGCGGGCGCGGGCCTCTTCTTTTGGCTTGCAGTAGGCCAGATACCATTTTTTCATGTTATGAATATGTTCATGTTGCCGTGCTCGCAGCTATGATAACGGCGTGAATAAAAAAGACCACGCATTGCGTGGCCTTTTTTGTCGAGTGAGCAATTACCAACCTTTGACCAGGCCGCCTTTGAACAGCTCCAGGCCTTTCTTGTAGACCTCGTCGGTCTGATAGGACTGGACGAACTGTTTGACCTTTTCGTCATCCTTGTTGTTGTCGCGTGCCACGATCAGGTTGACGTAGGGGGACTCTTTGTCTTCAACAAACAGGCCGTTTTCGGTCGGGGTCAGACCAATCTGACCGGCGAAGGTGTTGTTGATGATGGAGAGATCCACATCTTCCAGCGAACGGGGCAGTTGGGCTGCTTCCAGCTCGACAATCTTGAAATTGCGCGGGTTGCTGGCGATATCCAGCACGGTGGCTTCCAGACCGGCGCCATCCTTCAGGGTGATCAGACCCTGTTTGGCCAGCAGGATCAGCGAGCGACCCAGGTTGGTCGGATCGTTCGGTACCGCGATCTGGGCACCATCTTTCAGCTCGGAGAGCGCCTTGATCTTCTTGGAGTAACCGGCAATCGGGTAGACGAAGGTGTTGCCGACCGGGATCAGCTTGAAGTCGCGATCACGTACCTGCGCATCCAGATAGGGTTTGTGCTGGAAGGCGTTGACGTCGATGCTGCCATCGTTCAGCGCCACGTTCGGGGTGACGTAGTCGGAGAAGTTGACGATCTCGACGGTCAGACCGTATTTCTCTTTGGCGACCTTGGCTGCCACTTCAACCAGTTCGGTCTCCGGGCCAGCAATGGCGCCTACTTTCAGAACCTTGCTCTCTTCTTTTTGACCGCAACCGGCCAGAACCAGACCAGCCAGTAGGGCAGCCGCAACGGATTTGATGCCAAATTTCATAAAACCTCCTGTCAGAAATCGACGATTAACGATGATCACATTTGTTGACCAGGCGCTCACCCGCGCTCTGGATAAGTTGAACCAGTACTACCAGGATAACCACGGTCACCAGCATGACGGTCGGGTCAAAGCGCTGGTAACCATAACGAATACCCACATCGCCCAGACCGCCGCCACCGATGGCCCCGGCCATGGCCGAGTAGTTCACCAGAGTGACGAGGGTAATGGTGACGCTGTTAAGGATGCCGGGCAGGGCCTCAGGCAGCAGCACCTTGGTGATAATTTGCAACGGCTTGGCGCCCATCGCCTTGGCTGCTTCCAGCAGGCCATCCGGTACCTCCATCAGGGCTCCTTCCACCAGACGGGCGATGAAGGGGATGCAACCGACGGTCAGTGGCACGATAGCGGCGATGGTGCCGATACTGGTGCCGACAATCAGTCGGGTCAGCGGAATGATGGCGACCAGCAGGATGATAAAGGGCACCGAGCGACCCACGTTGACCACCATGCCCAGGGTGCGGTTGAGCAAGGGGTTGGCCAGGATCTGGCCCGCTTTGGTGACATGCAGTGCCACACCGAGCGGCAGGCCCAGCAAGCAGCCGAACAGAGCGGAGGCAAACACCATGATCAGGGTGTCGCCAAGGGCCGTGATGAGCAGATTAATCATGGCTTCGGACATAACCCATTACCTCCAGCTGAATGTGGTTGTCGATGAGGAACTGCTGGGTCGCCTCGCACTGGGCTTCATCCCCGAACAGCTCCGCCAGCAGGAAACCGAATTTGACGCCGCCGGCGTACTCGATGTCTGCGCTCAGAATGCTGATGTCGATATTGAAACGGCGGCTTGCCTCGGAAATCAGCGGCGTATCGACCGTGCTGCCGGTAAAGCCGAGCTTCACCAGCGGATAGCTGCCGAGCACCCGCTCGCTGCTCATCCGATCCTGATACTCCTGCGGTACCTCCAGATGGATGGTGGAGTGGATGAAGTCACGGGCCAGCTGGGTCTTGGCATTGCTGAAGAACCAGGCCACTTCGCCCTGTTCGATCAGGCTGCCGTCGCTGATGATGGCCACTTCGTCACAGATCCCCTTCACCACGTCCATTTCATGGGTGATGAGCAGGATGGTGAGCCCCAGCTTGACGTTGATCTCCTTGAGCAGGGTCAGGATCGAGCGGGTAGTCTGCGGGTCGAGGGCCGAGGTTGCCTCGTCACAGAGCAGCACCTTGGGGGCCGGTGCCAGTGCGCGGGCAATGGCGACGCGCTGCTTCTGACCGCCAGAGAGCTCGGACGGATAGGCGTGGGCACGGGCTTCCAGCCCGACCAGCGCCAGCAGCTCGGCAACCCGTTGCTGGATCTTCTCTTTGCTCCAGCCTGCCAGTTCCAGCGGGAAGGCGATGTTGGCAAACACGGTGCGGGAGGCAAGCAGGTTGAAGTGCTGGAAGATCATCCCGATCTGGCGGCGAGCCTGGGTCAGATCCCGTTCGCTCAGGGCGACCAGATCCTGATCATCGACAATCACCTGGCCCTCTGTCGGGCGCTCCAGCAGGTTGACACAACGAATGAGGGTACTCTTGCCGGCACCGGAGGCGCCGATCACCCCGAAAATTTTGCCTTGGGGTACATGCAGACTCACGTCACGCAGGGCGTGCACGGCGTCACTGCCTGTACCGTAGACTTTGTTGAGACCGATCAACTTAATCATGGATTCTTCCGTGCTAACAGCCTTAAAGCACAGGGCGCTACAGGCGGGGAAATTGGGCAGAGGTTCCACTGGGTTACTCTGCCATCATGGAGGATGATGCTAAGATGTCTGGATGGCCGTGTCAACGCATGTTTCTACGTCTAGACGTCTAAAAAAGTGATAAGGATTTCTGTCTGGTGGATAACGATCAGGGAGGATATGTCGTGTATCCAGATCCTGTTTCGTCTGTGTGCCATATGGCCGAATTAAAGATGGTTTATATCGGGTAAATGCTGGTTTTATTAGTGCGCCAGCCCGTTTCTGTTCACATCTGCTATCGAGCCTGATGCTCCTCCATCGTTACACAAATTGCTGCACAAATCGTTCCCTATTCGCGACTGGATCACCTGCCCGCCCCTTTGTCGTCGTCAACCTTGATGCAGCGCAAGGGGGGCTCGGATAGGGATTGGGTCGGTGGCGCTGTTTTTTTATACTGATGATGCCGACAAGCATGGAGGGCAGTGCGATGAGATTCCAACAGATCAAAGAGTTGCTGCACTATCTTGAACAGGTTCATCACCAGCTCGGACTCTGTTACGGGCGCTTGACCAGTCAGGTGGACAGCGAACGCAGCCGGATGTTGCTGGTCTATCTGCAAGGGCGTGAGGATGCGGCCAGTGCCCATTTGCACGAATATGCCGCTCAGCTGGGAGAGGCGGTCAGGGAGACCTGGCTGAACCAGAGTTTCAGCGAGGATATGCTGCCCGCCATCACCTGCTTCGAGATGCCGGCTTCGGCCCAGACCCAGGATATCGTCACTCAGGTGTGCCGCTGGGAAGAGCAGTTGGTGGGCGAGCTGGGTCATCTGGCCAGGGAGTGCCCGACACCGGCCACCACCGCTCTGCTCGACAATCTGGCTGGGCTGGAGCAGACCCGCCTGACCCGACTGGTGCACGGGGTGCATCGACTCGATGACTTGTAACGGGTGATGGCCGCCAAACACGCAAGAAGACGGCCAAACAAAAGGGCCCGGCAGCCGTGCCGGGCCCTTTCCATTTGATCTCTGCTGATTTGCAGTGAGCGTCGGTCAGCCCTGCTGCTCGGCCGCGTAGAGGGCGGCTCCGATAATGCCCGCCTGATTGAGGTTGGCTGCCGGAATGAGCGGCGCCCGGGTCTCGATGCGATCGACAAATTTCTCCAGCTTGGAGGCGCTGCCGCCCCCCAGAATGAAGAGATCGGGGGAGAAGAGAAACTCGAGGCGAGCCAGATACTTGTTGAAACGCTTGCCCCAGCGGCCCCAGGAGAGATCTTCCCGCTTGCGCACCGCGTCGGAGCAGTAGTGCTCTGCCACCATCCCTTCCAGCATCAGGTGGCCCAGCTCGGTGTTGGGCAGCAGATGACCGTTGACGAACACGGCGGTACCGATGCCGGTGCCGACCGTGATGAGGATGATGACACCCTTGCGATCTTTACCGGCGCCAAAGCGCATCTCGGCCAGACCGGCGGCGTCGGCATCGTTCAGCACATAGCAGGGCTTGCCGGTGACATCGGCAAAGAGGTGGGCTGCATCGGTTTCAATCCAGCTCTTGTCGATATTGGCGGCACTCTTGGCAACCCCGTTGTGGATGGTGGCGGGGAAGCCGCAGCCCACCGGCCCTTTCCAGTCGAAGTGTTCTACCAGCGCCTTGAGGGTATGGGCGATGGCGGCCGGGGTGGCCGGTTGCGGTGTGGCAATGCGATGGCGCTCGCCAATCAATTCGCCGGTTTTGGTATCGATCAGACAGCCCTTGATCCCTGAGCCTCCAATATCCACTCCCAACATATGCATCTGTGTTGTCCTTGTTGTGTGCCGACCAGTTTGCAGTGACCACGCTGTTATGGGCACTGCAGGTCGGCAGAGCATGAAAAAAGTGCTGCAATCCGGCAAGGGGCAGATCACTTATGCGTGATCCGACAGACCTTTTTCGATGCAGCGGATCAGCAAACGGGTCTTCTTGTTCTCTTCATCCTGACGCCGGGCAAGGGTGGCCAGCGCCCATTCGATATGTTCGGCCACCATGGGATCGGCGGTGGTCAGCCCCAGTTGCAGGGCCGCGATCACCTCGGGGGTCGCCGGGCCATTGCCAAGGGCGACTGCCAGATTGCGGCGCCAGCGCTGGTAACCGATGCGGCGGATCGGGCTCCCTTCGGTTTGCTTGAGAAAGTCGCTCTCGCTCCAGCACCACAGCGCCAGCAGGGGCGGGCGGTGCAGGCTTGGGCGCGGGCTGAAATCGGGTTCCGGGCTGGCATCGGCGTAGCGGTTCCAGGGGCAGATAAGCTGGCAGTCGTCACAGCCGTAGATGCGGTTGCCCATCAGGGGTCTGAACTCTTCCGGAATAGGGCCGTCATTCTCGATGGTGAGATAGGAGATGCAGCGGCGGCCATCCACCACATAGGGGGCGACAATGGCGCCGGTCGGGCAGATATTGATGCAGGCGACACACTTGCCGCACAGCTCCTTCTCCACTGGCTGGTCGAGTGGCAGTGGCAGGTTGAGCAACAGCTCACCGAGAAAAAAGAAGGAGCCGGCCGATTCGTTGAGCAGCAGTGAGTGTTTGCCAACCCAGCCGAGGCCGGCCTTGGCCGCCAGTGGCCGCTCGAGGATGGGGGCGGAGTCAACGAAGGGGCGCCACTCACCCAAGGTATCTGCGGTGCCTTGAAACAGCTCGGCGCAGCGCGCTTCGATGCGATCACCCAGCTGTTTGAGCCGGTTGCGCAGCACTTTGTGGTAGTCGCGACCGAGGGCATAGCGGCTGATATAACCGAGGGTCGGATCGCGCAGGGTAGCGGCGAAGCCCGCCTCGAACGGCAGGTAGTTCATCCGCACCGACAACACCCGCACCGTGCCCGGCAGAAGTTCGTGGGCGCGCGCCCGCATCATGCCGTGGCGCGCCATGTAATCCATGCTGCCGTGATAGCCCGCATCCAGCCAGGCCTGCAATCTCGGCTCTTCGATACGCAGATCGGTGTCGGTGATGCCCGCCTGGTCAAAACCTAGCTCCCGTGCCCAGAGCTTGATATCGTGGGCCAGCTGGTGGAAGTCAGGTGCACTCATGCGGCTTGGCCTGGCCGGCGTTTGCTGGCGTGGGTCGATTGATAAGAGGCGGGAGCCGTCATGGTAGAGATCATCAGGGGCGCGTTGGGCACAAAAGAGGGGGGCAGTTTACCACAGGGGCTGTGGCAGACTGAACAGATCCGCGCACTGGAGCGCAACTGGGCCGCGCGTGAGGGGCAACCTCTCTATGCCCTGATGGAGCGAGCCGGTGCCGCGCTGCGCACCTATGCCACCCTGCATTGGCCCGACAGTCGCTGCTGGTGGATCTTCGTCGGCCCCGGTAATAACGGCGGTGATGGCTATGTACTGGCCCGCCTTGCCCGCCAGATTGGCATCGAGGTGGTGGTGATTGCCGCCAGAGCACCCGACCAGCTGAAGGGGGATGCCAGACGGGCCGCCGATGAGTGGCTGGCGGCCGGTGGCCGGGTCTGGCTGGCCGAGCAGTTTGATGGGGACCAGCACTCCGCCCCGGATCTGGTGGTCGATGCCCTGCTTGGCACCGGCGTCAACACGCCCCTCTCGCCACTACTGACAAAGATCGTCGCAACAATCAATGGCTTGGCTGTGCCCGTGCTGGCGGTGGATCTCCCCTCCGGCCTCAACGGCGATACCGGCCGTGCCATGAGGGCCGTGGTGCAGGCCACTCGCACCCTCACCTTTATCGGTATCAAGCAGGGGATGCTCACCGGCGACGGGGTGGATTGCGTCGGCCAACTCGACTGTGATCCCCTTGGCGTCACGCCTGATGACACTATGCTGCCCGCCGCCTGGCGTATCGATTATCCGCAGCTCAGCACGCAGCTGACCCCGCGCCCGCGCGCTTCCCACAAGGGCTCTTATGGCAAGGTACTGCTGGT
>NZ_CAWNZT010000210.1:0-15154 GCF_963878965.1 Aeromonas sp. HMWF015
ACAGGCGCCTCAATCCGGCAACGGCTCCCGTCTGCACTTCATCAGTTTCGAGAAATACCCCCTGACCCAAGACGATCTGCGCAAGGCGCTGGCCGCCTGGCCTGAACTTGGCCACTTGAGTCAGGATCTTGTCGCCCAATGGCCGCTGCCGGTCTCCGGTTGCCACCGCCTGCATTTTGCGGGTGGCCGCATTCGCCTCGACCTCTGGTTTGGCGACATCAAGGATATGCTGCCGCAGGTGCCTCATCGGGCAGAAGGTCTGGTGGATGCCTGGTATCTGGATGGTTTCTCCCCGGCCAAGAACCCGGAGATGTGGACACAGGAGCTGTTTGATGGTCTCGCTCGCCTCGCCCGTCCCGATTGCTCCATCGCCACCTTTACCTGTGCCGGCTTTGTCCGTCGCGGCCTGATTGCCGCCGGTTTTGCCATGAAGAAGGTGAAGGGCCACGGTAGCAAGCGGGAGATGCTGGTGGGGGATCGCACCGACAAGCAGCCGCAGCAGACCATCGCCCCCTGGTATGCCCGTCCTGCCGGACGCGCTGGCGAGGTGGTGATCATCGGCGGCGGCATCGCCTCGGCCATGACGGCGCTCTCTCTGGTGGAGCGGGGTCGCAAGGTGACGTTGCTGTGTGCAGATGGCGAACCGGCCACCGGCGCCTCAGGCAACCGCCAGGGAGCCCTCTATCCGCTGCTCAACGGCGAGCACGATGCCCTGTCACGCTTCTATTCGCTCGCCTTTGGCTATGCCCGCCAACGGCTGCTGGCGTTGGCCGAACGCCATCCTATCGCTTTCGAATTATGCGGAGTGACACAGCTCGGTTATGACGACAAATCGGCAGCCAAGTTGGTGAAAATGAGCCAGGGCCCCTTCCCGTCCGAACTGATGCATCCCCTCTCTACAGCAGAGGTAGAGCAGGTGGTTGGCCTGCCCTGTGGCCACAGCGGCGTCAGCTATCCGCTGGGAGGCTGGCTCTGTCCGGCCGATCTCACCCGAGCCGCTATCAAAGAAGCACAAGCCAGCGGCCTGCTTGAGGTGGTGTTCAACACCGAGGTGGTTGCCATTGCCGAGCAGACAGATGCTTGGCACATAGAGAGCCAGGACGGCCACCACTGGCAGGCCCCCAATCTGGTGGTCGCTGCCGGTCACCAGTTGCCAGCACTGCTCCCCTTTACCGAGCTGCCGCTCTATCCGGTGCGCGGTCAGGTGAGCCATGTGCCGACCTCGGCCAGCTTGCGTCAGCTCGAGACCGTGCTCTGCTACGATGGCTACCTCACACCTATGCACAACGATCAACACTGCATCGGTGCCAGCTATGGCCGCAACCAGAGCAGCCTTGAGTTTCGTGCCGAGGAGCAAATCCAGAATCAGGTGCGGTTGCAAGCCTGCCTGCCGGAGCAAACCTGGCCCGCCGAAGTGGATGTGAGCGGCAACGAGGCGCGCGTAGGGGTGCGTTGTGCCAGTCGGGATCACCTTCCGGTGGTGGGGCCAGTGGCCAGATTGCAAGGTCTGGCGGATCACTATGCGCAGTTGCAGCATGATCAGCACAACGCCCAGCCGCTCCCCCTTCACCCCGGCCTCTATGTGCTGGGGGCGCTCGGTTCTCGGGGTCTCTGCTCGGCGCCGCTTTGTGGCGAGCTGCTTGCCAGCGAGATCTGCGGTGATCCGCTGCCGCTGGCCGCCGATCTGCTGGAAGCGCTCCACCCAGCCCGTTACTGGGTGCGCAAACTGCTCAAAGGCAAGGCGCTGGTCTAAACCGGACTCTGCAAGCAAATAGAATGGCCGCCCATCGGGCGGCCATTCTATTTATCAAATCGTGCGATGCTGGATATTGCGTCTTGAGATAGCGCTCACTTGGGCCAGTGCACCCCGAGCTGTTCGCCGTAACCTGTCTGACGCTGGAATCCGTCGAGCCGTCCCTTGACCTTGCTCAGCTCGCCACTACCTGCTGCCCACGCGGCATAGCGCAGTGTCTGACAATCTGCATGACCGGGTAATCCCACAATCGCACCGCCCACCTGATTGGCCCCTTGCAGCACCATCTCCTTGAAGCGGGATTCGTAGTCAAACATGCTGGAGAGCAGCCGCCCCCAACGCTGGCGGGCAGGATCGTTACTGTTAGCACTCTGACGCCAGCGGGGCAGCAACACAGTGGCGTTGGTGGTCACCGTCACCCGGTTGAGCTGGCAGCGCCCTGGCAACTGCTCGGTATCCAGCTGCCAGTCCACCTTATAACTCGCCTTGCCGAGTACGGGCTTGCCATTCACCTTGGGAGCACTCTGGGCAATCGCCCGGGCAAGCTGCTCCGGACTGGTTGCATTGACCTCATAAAAACGGACATTGATGCGGGACTCTGGCACCACTTGCGGCCGGCTCGGCTGAGCCAGACTCATCAGGGGCAACAGCAACAACCCGACCCCCACTACTCCATAAACCTTGCTGACCATGCCAGACTACCTTCCTTGATTGCACGGGCGGAGTACCAACCTTGGTGAACCCCACCGCCACACAGATGACGGGTATAGCCTATGTGTGACGACGAGGCGGCGCAACACAATGATGCGCCCAGAAATCAGAGCACGCTCACAGGTTGCGTGAGCAGAGTATGGCACAAGGCCAAAACTGTATTTTTATTGAGCATGATGGCTGATGCGCTGCCAGTCGAGGTGATAGTTTTTCACATTGATGTCATGACCATCTATCTGAATAAAATGATCATTTTTAAGGCGGTTGGCAAAAAAGTCCTGATCTGCCCCCTCATTGAGCCACAGCTCGCAAAGTCCCCGTTTTCCCTCTCTGGCATAGAATCTCGGGGTGACCAGCAGCGCAACCCCATCTACCCGGATGGCATGACGGGCCAGACAGTTTGCTTCGGTGGTTTTGGATGCCAGCGCGGCAAAACGGGGTCTGTTACCCTCGGCAAACACCAGTACACCGTAAGAGTGAGGAGCCATGAGACGCCGCATGGCGACCGCCTGATGAGGACCGGTTTGATGAAAACCGTCATTGGTTACCGCAAACACGCAAGTAGGTGAAAATAGCATCGCAAGCAGGAAAATAGAGCGTTTAATGCCTGAAAAATCACCAACCACCATATAAAAGCCTCAAAAGACAACCAAGGCTGGCAAGGGTAGGTAGCCAAACCCGCTGAGTAAAGTACCTTTACCTTTCTTTAATTCTGTTCATGGGGTTAAACGTTGATTTAGCTCACACAACATCCTGTTTCCAGTCGCCACTCTACCCCTATCGGAATAGACTCCCTCCACTCTCATCCAATCAGAAGGCAACATATGCTGGAACTCATCGTTGGCACCCTGGTCACCCTGGTGGTGGGCCGTGCCATTTTCAAAGGATACTCCGCGACCGGGGTGCTGCTGAGCGGCGGCTTGCTGCTGCTGGTCATCACCGCCATGATGGGCAAGCCGGTACTGCCGAGCAAGGTAGTCAGCACCGGCTATATCGCAACCGATATCTTCGAATACGTCCGCTTCCTGCTCAATGACCGTGGCGGTGGACTGGGGATGCTGATCATGGTGCTGTGCGGCTTCGCCGGCTACATGAGCCACATCGGCGCCAACACCATTCTGGTCAAGCTGGCCAGCAAACCGCTCGGCATCATCAAGTCCCCCTATATCCTGCTGGTGGCTGCCTATCTGGTGGCCTGCGCCATGTCGCTGGCGGTCAGCTCCGCTACCGGCCTCGGCGTGCTGTTGATGGCAACCCTGTTTCCGCTGATGGTCAACATGGGGATCTCCCGTGGCGCGGCTGCAGCCGTGTGCGCCTCGCCAGCCGCCATTATTCTGGCACCGACCTCAGGGGACGTGGTGATGGCCGCCCAGGCCGCCAACATGCCGCTGCTGGACTTTGCCTTCAAGCTGACCCTGCCCATCTCGCTGGTGGCGATCGCCTGTATGGCGGTGACCCACTTCTTCTGGCAGCGCTACCTTGATCAAAAATCCGGTGAGCACAACGAGCCGGTCGCCCCGGGTGACCTGGTGACGACTGCGCCTGCCTTCTACGCCATCCTGCCCTTTACCCCCATCATCGGGGTGCTGGTATTTGACGGCAAATGGGGTCCGCAGCTGGATATCGTCACCATCATCGTCATGTGCATGGTGCTGGCCAGCCTGCTGGAGCTCGTGCGGATCCGCAATGGCAAGGAGCTGCTGGACGGTCTGCAGGTCTGCTGGCGCAACATGGCTGACGCCTTTGCCGGTGTGGTCATGCTGCTGGTCGGTGCCGGTGTCTTCGCCCAGGGTCTGATGACCATAGGCTTTATCGATACCCTGCTGGCTCACGCGCAGGATCTCGGTTCGGGTGGCCTGATCATGATGCTGTCACTGGTGGTGATCACCACCCTGGCCGCCTTCACCACCGGCTCGGGCAATGCCCCCTTCTACGCCTTCGTGGAGCTGATCCCCAACCTGGCCAGCAGCCTTGGCATCAACCCGGCCTATCTGGTGATCCCGATGCTGCAAGCCTCCAACCTGGGTCGTACCATTTCGCCGGTCTCCGGGGTGGTGGTCGCCTGTGCCGGGATGGGCAAACTCTCGCCGTTCGAGGTGGTCAAGCGCACCAGTATGCCGGTCGCCGTCGGCCTGCTGGTGGTGATCGTCGCCACCCAGATCATGGTACCCGCCTGATCGCTGACCAGCCCGGCACCCTGCCGGGCTGGTATCCTCCCCCCCCTTTGCAGTAGACTCGGTGCTCATTTTCCCCCTAAGGAGGACCGAGATGAGTATTACGGTTCAACTTGCCCATTTCAGTGATTGCCACTCCCACTTCGATGGCGCGCCCATGAGCTTCTCCCCTGTCGGTGAAGGCCAGTGGCGCACCCAGTGCGGCGGTTATGCCCGGATCCTGACCCGACTGACCCAACTGCGTGCCCAAGCCGCAGCAGCCGGCCAGCGTTTTCTGTTTCTGCACGGTGGCGACTCCTTTCAGGGCTCTCTCTATTTCAACCGCTTCAAAGGGCGCGCCAACGCCGACCTGCTCGCCATGCTGGCCCCCGATGCCATGGTACTTGGCAACCATGAGTTCGATCTGGGCAATGGCCCGTTGGTGGAGTTCTTGCGCCAGCTCGATTTTCCGGTGCTGGCCGCCAATTTGGACAACAGTCAGGAGCCAGCCGACACGCCGCTTGGGCTGTGGGATATTCCCCACCTCTACGACGCCCATCAGCCCTGGCATCGTCAGGTGATCGACGGGGTTCCCTTTGCGCTGCTCGGCATCACCCTCGCCCAGATGGCTGCCATCGCCAACCCGGATCCCCACACCCGTTTCCACGCGGTCGCCGAGACCCTCACCCGGGTGTTGCAGGAGATCAAGCGCGAAGGGATCCACCATATCGTGCTGCTGAGCCACCTCGGGCTGGATCAGGACAAGCTGCTGGCCGAGCGCTTCCCCGAGCTCAGCCTCATCATCGGCGGCCATACCCACAGCCTGCTCGGCGATCTCGCGCCGCTGGGTCTGCCAAGCGAAGGCAGCTATCCGCTGATGAACAACGGGGTGGCTATCCTGCACGCTGGCCACAGCGCCCTCTGCCTCGGTGTCTGCGAGCTCACCTTCGATGAGTCGGGCCGCGTTGTGCAGAGTCAGGGGCAGCTGGAGTGGCTCCCCTGGCAGCCCTGGCCGTTTGCCTCCACGCCACCAGTCGGGCTCACCTTCTGCGAGCCGGATCCACAGCTTGAACAACATCTGGCCAAACGCTATCGGCCGGAGATTGAAACCATGAGCCAGCGCATCGTCACCCGGCTTGCGGCGCCGTTGCCCCATCAGCGGCTGCCGGATGCCACCCTGCCCCACGGCAGCCAGCTCGCCCCGCTGGTGGCCCGCGCCATGCTGACCGCCGCCCGTGAACAGGTCGGCGAGGTGGACTTTGCCCTGCACAATGCTGGCGGCGTGCGCTGCTCACTGGAGCCGGGCCCCCTGAGCGAAGCAGATATCGCCGGTCGCCTGCTGCCGTTTGCCATTCCCCTCACCCTCTATCGGGTGCACGGTCATGAGTTGGCGGAAGCGCTGGAAAATGCCATCGACAACGCCACCAACAACGGCGTGATCGGCAATGGCAACGGCAGCTTCCCCTACACCGCGGGGGTGCGATTCACCTATCAGGCCGATCGGCCCAAGGGTCAGCGTATCACCCGACTGGAGTGGGAAGCCTCCCCCGGCCAGTGGCAAGCGGTCAATGCCGAACAGGTCTATCGCGGAGTGTCGAGCGCCTATACCGCCTCCGGCAAGGAGGGCTACACCGCACTGGCGCGGACCCTGACCCAGCACAATCAGGAGCTCGGCATCACCCTGGCCGACGCCTTTATCCGCTGGGCCCGTCACCTGCCGACACTGGAAGCGCAGCCGCCCCTGCTTGAGTACATCCATTGATGCGGAGGGGGAATGGCTTTGCCACATCTCCCTGACGGCCAATATTGCCGCAGCCAGCGCCCGGTTCCCTCAAGAACCGGGCTTTTTCGAGAATATTTGCCCCACACGGGCCCGCCCCATTGCATCGCACTCACTAGCTCGGCAAGATAGGCCCGCTTTCAAGACCAGCTGCAGGAACAGGCGACTTCATGAATCACTCCATCCGTTTCACTCCCCCTCGCGTCAACCCGGGTATCAAGCCAGCCATTGTGCTGCTGACCGCCTTGCTGGCGCTGCTCTTCTGTCTGCGCAACCCGCTCTTCCACTCCATGGCGCCGGGCTTTGATGCCTCGCTGTTCGCGGTGATGGGCAAGATGTGGAGCGAAGGGGGCGTGCTCTATCGCGACATGATCGACATCAAGGGGCCGATGATCTTCGCTCTCGACGCGCTGGGTTATCGAATGGGGGGATTTGTCGGGATCTGGACACTGGAGTGGGTGCTCTGCTGGCTCGGATTGCTGGCCAGCTGGCAGGCCTTTGCCCAGCTCGGACTCTCGTTCAAGGCGCGCCTTGGCGCCATGCTGGCGGTGCTGGCTCTCTACGGCACCCGTTACTACTACGGCAACATGACCGAGGACTGGACCTTCCACCTCGCCCTCATCGCCCAGTGGGCCTTCATTACCCTGCTGCTGGACAAGGGATTTCGCTGGTGGCCGGCGCTGGTTGCGGCCCTCACCTTCGCCATCGTGGCCTGGATGCGCACCAACAACGGCGCCTTCTGGGGGGCCTGGTATCTGGTGCTGTTCTGCCACTGGTGTCTGCATGAGAAGTGGCGTGACGCCATCTTGCTGCTCATCTCCAGCCTGCTGGGACTGGCGCTGATTGGCGGCCCGCTTTATGCCTACTTCCAGCAGCATGATCTGCTGGCGGCCTTCAAATACTACGCCTTCGACATCTTCTTCGAGGGGAGCTATGGCAACGGCTTCTCCCCCATGGTGGGCGCCGTCGGCCTGCTGCGCACCGGCCTTATCATGCTGCTGCCCGCCTTCATCATTATGATGTTGAGCCGCCGTCAGGAGTGGTATCTGCCCGCCCTGCTGGCGACCCTGTTTGGGGTGCTGTTTACCCTGATCGCCAACTCGGTCTCCGGCCATGTGTTCGATCACTATGACGTGCTCTATCTGCAACTGGCGGTGCTGCCGCTGGCGGTATTGCTGGATCGCAGCGAACAGCAGGCAGATGCCATCGGGCTGCTCTGCATCTCGCTGGTGGTGCTCACCGCCAGCTGGCTGCTGGCCCAGCAGCTCGCCTTTGGCTGGAGCACCAAGGAGTGGTCCCTCGAGCGGGTCAACGAGGTGCTCGGTACCAGCCTGCTGTGGGCGCTGCCGGTGCTGATCCTCATCCCCCTCTGGCGCGCCTGGGATGTGCGCAGTGCCACCCCCTGGCTGGCAACTCTGGCCATGCTGCTGCTGATGATCAACAACGCCTGGGAGGGGACCCTCAAGGGTCGCCCTTTCAATCCGGCCGCGCAGGTACGGGTTGATCGCATCAAGGCCGAGACAGTCCCGAGCGACAAGATCTGGGTCGATGGCATCCAGCCGCAATATTATCTATGGACCGATCGCCAGCCGGCGTCCGCCTATCTCTTCTTTGCCAACGTCAATCCGCCCTATGACGTGCGCGAACGGGTGCTGGCCGATATCCAGCGCCAGAATCCGAAGTTCATCATCGCCAAGCCGGATCGGGTGAGCGAGGAGCTGAAACAACCGAGCTCCCCTTCCCATCTCGCCTTCTATCAATACCTGACCAGCCACTACGAAGAGGTGGATCCGGGTCTCTATCGCCGACGCTGATCGTCAATATGCCCTGCAGGGCGGCCATTGTTGCAATGGCCGCCCTTTTTCTTGCGCCAGAGCCCCTTGCAGCAGCGGACCGCAGTAGGCAAGCCCGCCCGAGATAACTACAATGACGCTCTTTTTGATGTAACGAGCGACACCATGGCGGAACTGACTTATCTGGGCGGCTATCCAGACCCCCTCAAGGCACAGGTACAACAGCTGATTGCGGCGGGCAAGCTGGGGGAGATGCTGGCCAAACGCTATCCGGAGAGCCACCAGATCCAGAGCGACAAGGCGCTGCTCGCCTACACCATGGAGCTGAAGAACCGCTACCTCAAGAGCTCGGCGCCCCTGTCAAAGGTGGTGTTCGATGGCAAGATCAACGTGATCAAGGATGCCCTCGGCCTGCACACCTACGTCAGCCGGGTGCAGGGCAGCAAGCTCAAGGCCAAGAACGAGATCCGCATCGCCGCCCTGTTCAAGGAGGCACCCGCCCCCTTTCTCAAGATGATCGTTGCGCACGAGCTGGCCCATATCAAAGAGAAGGATCACAACAAGAGCTTCTATCAGCTCTGCCAACATATGGAGCCCGACTATCATCAACTGGAGTTTGATCTCAGGCTCTGGCTCACCTGGCGCGATATCGACAAGGCCAACCGCTAGGCTGACAACCGTTTCAGGGAGGAAACATGCCATTTGCCGCCATCCCCTTTGGTGCCACCCGCTTTATTGCCACTTTGGTAATGGCCAGCTTGGGCCGCGCTGACTATCCCCGCTTCACGTTACGCGGGCTGCTGGCCCTGCTGATTCTGCTCGCGGGCCACAGCGCCCGTGCCGATGAGCGCTGGCAGAGCGACAGCTATCTGGTCGAGAGCTTTATGGCCATCGCCATGGAGCGGGAGTATGGCGAAGCCAGGCAGACCCGTTTTGCCCGCTGGCAGCAGCCGATCCGGCTGCAACTTATCAACGAGTCGGGTGACAAGCCGCTGCAGGCCGACGTGGTGAAGGTACAGGCAGCCCATCTGGCCCGCATCACCGGCCACCCCATCAGCATGGTGGCCGCAAAGCCCAACCTCACCCTGATCATGACCGACTACAGCAAGATGAAGAGCTGGGCCAACCGCACCATGGGGGGCGATCCATCGGTCAAGATGGCGCTCAAGGAGGGGCTCTGCCTTGCCAACTTCGCAACCAATGCAAAACACGAGATCAGCCGTGCCACCATCATCATCCCGGTAGACTACAGCAGAGCCAAGGGGCGCTTTCTCGACTGCGTGGTGGAGGAGTTCACTCAGGTGATGGGGCTGCCCAACGATTCGGACAAGGTGTTTCCCTCCATCTTCAATGACAACAGCATCGACAGCTTTTTGACCGGGCTGGACTATGTGCTGCTCAAGATAGCCTATCACCCGGCCATCAAAGCCGGAATGAGCAGTGACGAGATCCGCGCCGCACTGCCCATTGCGCTGGCCGACCTGCGCGCCAAAGGGGAGATCCGCGAAGCCAACCGCCGAGTGCAGCAGCAGAGCCTGAAAAGCTGGGCGGGGTTGTAACGGGCATGGCTCAACCCAGAGCCAGACAAGCCACCGCGAACCTCTCACCACCCACAAAAAACGCAGCCACCTGGCTGCGTTTTTGTTGTCCGAGGATCGGCGGATCATTCGCGGGCATGCACGTTTATCAGCAACCCATTTATCCAACGCCCGTGTTATCCACTGACAGTGCGGGATCAGGATGCGACGTTCTCTTCCGGCATCCAGCTCTCGGCGTTCTCCCACACCTCCTGCACCATGGCTTCGGCCAGCTCTTTGTCTTCCTTGCTGGCACGGCTGACGGTCAGGGCCATGGCACTGCCCGGCGCGACCCGCACATGGATGTCGGGGAATTTTTCGCCAAGCTGCTTGAGCAGCTCCTGACGCAGCGCCTCCATGGTCGAGGTCGGGATCTGATGTTTTCTGTCGATGATGATTTCAAGACGCATAGGAAACTTCTCCATGATTTATAACTGTATTTTTATCCAGTATTCATGGGAAGTAAAGTGCCAACTTGCACCAATCAGAAAAGATCCAGCTGCTGACCACAGATCCGGTCGAATGACTCACCGATAAAGGGCAGGATGGCATCGGCAATGGGCCGCAACTGCTTGTCGATATAGTGTTCGTAATCGATGGCACTGCGCCTGTATTCCAGCGGCTCGGGGCCATTAAGGGTCATCAGATAGGCGATGGCGCCCCGATGCTGATAGCGCTGGGGCAGACCGCGGCGCAGGTTCTCCTCATCGGCCAGCCGCGCTGCCCGCACATGGGGCGGCACATTCTTCTGATACTCTTCGAGCTTCTGGCGCAGCCGTTTGCGGTAGATAAGCAGATCGTCGTGACGACCGGCGCGAGTCTCATCCACCATGGTGCGCACATAGCCGCTGGGATCTTCATCGTGAAACACCAGCTCATAGAGGCGGGTCTGGAATTGCTTGGCCAGCATGGTCCAGTCGGTGCGCACCGATTCGAGCCCCTTGAACACCAGCTGTTCACTCCCCTCGCTGGCCTTGCCAACCAGCCCCGCATAGCGCTTCTTGCTGCCCTTCTCCAGCCCGCGGATGGTGGGCATCAGAAAGCGGCGATAGTGGGTCTCGTACTGGATCTCGAGATAACTCGGCAGGTCGAACTCGCGCCTGATCAGTGCAGCCCAGTTATCGTTGATCATTTGAGCCAGTCGCTGGCCGATCTCGTCCGCCTCATCGGGGCTGGTCTCGCGCCCCAGATGAACAAAGGTGGAGTCGGTATCGCCATAGATCACATCGAACCCCTTCGCCTCAATCCACTCGCGGGTCTGCTGCATGATGCTGTGGCCGCGCAGGGTAATGGATGAGGCAAGGCGCGGATCATAGAAACGGCAGCCCCCCGACCCCAGCACGCCGTAGAAGGAGTTCATGATGATCTTGATGGCCTGGGAGAGTGCCTTGTTGCTGGCGGCCTTGGCTCTGTCCCGCGCCGCCCACAAGGTAGCGATGAGATCCGGCAAGAAGTGCCGCTCGCGGGAGAACATGGCGCCGCGAAAGCCCGGAATAGCGTGCTCGGGATGCTGCAGCCCTTCGATAAGCCCCATGGGGTCGATGCAAAAGGTGCGGATGATGCTGGGATAGAGGCTCTTGAAATCGAGCACCAGCACATGGCGATAGAGACCGGGTTTGGAGTCCATCACATAGCCACCTGGGCTCGCCAGCCCCCCGTCGGCCGGCAGATTGGGGGCCACGTAGCCGCCACGATGGAGCCGCGGCAGATAGAGGTTGGTAAAGGCCGCCACCGAGCCCCCCACCCTGTCCAGCTCCAGGCCGGTGAGGGAAGCACGCTCGATGGCAAACGGGACAAGGTGGCAATAGTCGAAGATCTCCCACACCAGCTTGCAATCTTCCAGGTTGTAGCGAGCGAGCGCCTCCTTGTCGGAGTGGAACAGCTCGGTGATCTTCTCCCCCCTATTGGCCACGTCCTCGATATCCTTGCCACGGCCGAGCAGTTCGCTCGCCACCGCATCCAGACTGTAGCTCGGGAACTGCCAGGTGGCGCTTTTGAGGGTATCGATGCCGTCGAGCACCATGCGCCCGGGAATGATGACGTTGCCGGTTTGGGGATCGCCCCGTGACGAGCGCCAGAAACAGAGCTCGCGCCCCCGCCCAAGCCGCAGCCGCCGCTTGTTAAGCTCGGCGCGGCGCAGCAGCAGGCGAAAGTCAAAATTGACCACGTTCCAGCCAATCACCAGATCAGGGTCATGCAGGCTGAACCAGCTCTCCAGCGCACTCAGCAGGGCGCTCTCGTCCGCCACCCACTGGACCTGGGTTCCCCAGCTCTCGGCATCCGCCTCCGGGGTGCCGATCATGATGACCCGCGCGTCCTGCTCGCTGTAAAGACCGACCGAGAAGAGGGCCCCGTCCATGGCGCACTCCACATCCAGCGACACCCAGGAGAGGGTCGGTGTCACCGCCTGCGGCGCGCAGCGTGCCTCGTTCACCTCCCAGTAGCCCTGCTTGCCCCCCTTTTTTACCGCCCGGCCATCGAAGCGCACACCAGCGGTGATGAAACGCTCCATCAGGAAGCGCTCCGGCAGCCGGATATCCGCCTCGAAGTGCTCCAGACCGCGAATAAGCAGCAGCTCGATGGCGCGGTGAAAGGCGCTCAGGGTAGCGAAATAGCAGCCCACCACGGGGCGACCGTCGAAGGTGTGCATCGGCAGGCGGCGAAACCGCCCGCTCACCCCGGCCCCCTTGAACAGCTCGGCAGCTTCTGCCATATGGCTCTGCGGCAAAAAGAACACCGGCTCCTGCCCCGGCACCACCACCCGCACCGGCCCCTGCGCGCTCCAGAGCCACATCACGATTTCGGTGGTTGCAGGCAGCCCGTTGCGGCCGCGCACGTCCCGACCGTGGCGGGTCAGGATAAAACCGTCGAGGGGCGGAGTGGCGGGTACAGTGGGCTGGGTTGCAGTCATGAAGCGTAAAGGGGCTGTCCGAGAATGGGACTATTGTACGTTCATACAGTGCCAGCTCGCAATCGTCACGCTGGCTGCGAGGCGGGTGTCAAACAGGTAAGCTCGATCCGGTCGTTATTCCCGCCCATCCCGTTCTGACCACTCTTCGCCGACGAAAGGAATCTCTGTGGCAATCTATTCCCTGCTGGATCAGCTGGCTATCCCCTACCAGAGCTTTGACCATCCCCCCGTGTTTACCTGTGAGGAGGCGAGCAAGTTGCTGCCCGACCTGCCCGCCGCCAAGACCAAGAACCTCTTTTTGCGCGACCCGAAAAGCGAGCGGCTGTTTCTGGTGGTGAGTCCGGAGGAGCACCGGGTCGACCTCAAGGCGCTGGCTGCCATGCTCGGGGTCAAGCGGCTGAGCTTTGGCTCCCCTGAGCGACTTGATGCGGTGCTCGGCCTTACCCCGGGCTCGGTGACCCTGCTCGCCATGGTACGCGACAGGGAAAAAGCGGTAGAGCTGGTGGTGGACGAGGCAATCTGGCAGGCCGAACAGATGCAGTGCCATCCGCTGGTCAATACCGCCACCCTGATCATCCGCCTCGACGACGTGCGCCGCCTGCTGGCCCACCTCGGTCGTGAGACCACCGTCATGTGCTTGCCTGCTGCAACCTGCGATTAGCACAACGTCTGGCGGTTGGGTTCACCCTGCCGCCAACACGACCACCGTTCACGCAGCACAATTGACTGACAAGACAATAAAATGCCCCCTTGCGCGCTGATAAATCGAGTCAGCTGTTGCCATCGTGCAAGAAGTCGGAGGTGAGCATATTCAGCCATTTAACCAATTGATAATAGGTTGGATTCATGCTGTGATCGGCCACTGCCAGCGGGCGATACCCCATCGCCTGTTCGTTCACAGGTGACTTCCCAGAGAGCCCCTTGATGCCAAGTTTGTTTTCCTCAGCCCAGTTGTTGAGTCTGGTGCTGTTCGTCACGCTGTCACATGTGGGGGTCGCCACCATTTTCGCCGCCATGTGGTACAGCCATCGCCAGATCAGGGCATTGATCTACTGGTCAGCGGGGGAACTGGTTATCGCGGGGGCTTTTTGCTGCCTGCTGCTGCGCCCCCTTGAGGGGGATGCATCCCTTGCCAATATTCTCTGCACCAACCTGCTGTTGATGTCGACCACCCTGCTATACGAACGGGGGATGCGCCACTTCTTTCGCCGTGAAGCCGATCAACTGGGTTGGCTGCTGCCCGCCGTTACCCTCGGCGGTTTCGTCCTGTTTGCCCTGACCGCCCTGCAGCAATCCCTCTTTGATGTGCACAGCCGGATCATCGTGCTCTCCGGCGTGCTCTCGCTGCAGATTGCGCTGCTTATCTGGCAGCTCTGGCGCTACCAGCGGCTGGCCCCCGTCTATCGGGTGCTGCGCTTTGCCATTCTGCTGCTCGGACTGCAACTGCTGTTGCAACTACTGCGGATCGCCAAACACCTCTGGCAGCCGGAGCAGGCGGCCAACTCCTTCACCGACCCGCTGCTCGGACCTGTGATCCTGCTCAGCCTGCTCTTTACCATCGCCCGCAGTTATCTGCTGCTGAGCCTGGTCCATACCCGCCAGCAGCAAGCCCTGCTGGCCACCCAGCGCACGCTGGAGCGGCGCGCCAATCAGGATGAGCTGACCGGCCTGTTCAGCCGCCACTATTTCGAACGCCAGGTGGCCCTGCGTGCCCGCGAGGTGACGAGCCCCGGCCAGCTACTGCTGATCGATCTGGATAACTTCAAACAGATCAACGACCACCACGGCCACCCCGCCGGTGATGCCATGCTGCGGGCCGTGGGTCGGGTGATCGCCAATACCCTGCCTGCCGAGGGCATGGCCGGTCGGCTTGGCGGCGATGAGCTGGCCCTGCTGCTGATGGCGGACCCGCAGACCCTGCCCGACTACTGCCACGCCTTGCAGGAACAGATCGCCGAGGCGACTCGGGAGCTGGCCGGTGGCCCCATCAGCCTCAGCATCGGCCTCACCTCGCTGCACCCTGACGAGGGGTTTGAAGCGGCCTACCTGCGCGCGGATCGGGCCCTTTACGCAGCCAAACAGGCTGGAAGGCAACGGGCCTGCGTACAGGAGCTCCACCACAACGAGCCGCAACCGCTGCAGCCCTGCGCGCTCCTGTCATGAGCGCAGTGCTCGCTCTGCAGTGCCGACCGGCCAGGCTGACAGATGCCCCGGCTTACCGGCGCTATGTCACCGAATGCGCCGAGGACGGACAGCCGCTCTATCAGGTGGCGCAATTTGACCCGGACGGCTGGCTACAGAGCCTGCTGGATCACGCCAAAGGGCGCAACTTGCCCAGTGGATACCTGCCGACCACCACCTATTTTGCCTTCGATGGCGAGGAGATCATCGCCACCCTGCGTCTTCGTCACGGTGACAATGAGGCAACCCGCCAGTGGCTGGGTCATATCGGTTACGAAACCCGCCCCTCTCGCCG
>NZ_CAWNZT010000210.1:15164-17677 GCF_963878965.1 Aeromonas sp. HMWF015
CTCTCGCCGTGGCGAAGGGGCCGCGACCGTGCTGCTGCGCTGGGTACAACAACAGGTGCTGACAGCGCCGGTGCTGATCAGCTGCGGCGAAGACAATCTGGCTTCCCACAAGGTCATTACGGCCGCCGGGGGCGTGTTACTGGGACGGCGCTTCCATCCGGGGGATCGCAACTGGCTGGAGATGTATCAGCTAGCCCCCTGCCCCAGCCGACCATAGCCGCAGCAGTAATAAAAAGAGCGCCCCGAAGGCGCTCTTTTTGCGAACGTGACAAGACCGTTAGTAGCTGTCTTCCTGCTCCGCCTTCATCCGGGCCTGACGGGCATAGGCCTCCTCCTCGGCGCTCTCAATCTCCTGCAGCACCGACTCGAGATCGATGGCGGCGCGGCTCTCTTCAAAGTGACCGGTCAGCTCGCTATCGGGGGTGAGTTTACCATCTTCAAACAGCGCCCACATCTCCAGGGCATAACGGGTCTTGAGCAGCTCGGGGGCATACATACCGTAGTAGTTGCGCATATTGTTGACGTCCCGCTCCAGCATCGCCTTGGCCTGGTTGTTGGCGGCGGCATCCACCACCTGGGGCAGGTCGATAATGACAGGGCCCTGGCTATCCACCAGCACGTTGAACTCGGAGAGATCGCCGTGGATAAGACCGGCGCAAAGCATCCGCACCACATAGCGGATCACCTTGTGGTGATCGATGACCGCCTGCTCGGGGGTGAGTGCCACATCGTTGAGGCGCGGCGCGACATTGCCATCCTCATCGGTGATAAGTTCCATCAAGAGGACACCATCGAGGCAGACATAGGGCTGCGGCACCCGCACACCGGCCGCCGCCAGCTTGAACAGGGCGTCGACCTCGGTGTTCTGCCACACCTCTTCATGCTGCTTGCGACCGTACTTGGAGCCCTTCTCCATGGCGCGGGCGCTGCGGCTGTTACGCACCTTGCGCCCCTCCTGATAGACCACGGCCTGCTTGAAGCTGCGCTTGGACGCCTCTTTATAGACTTTGGCGCAGCGGATCTCGTCGCCGCAGCGCACCACATAGACGTCGGCCTCTTTGCCGCTCATCAACCGGCTGACGACCTCATCGACCAGGCCGTCATCAACCAGAGGTTGGATTCGATTTGGAATTTTCATGGCCGCCCTTTTACCCTATTTCCGCTCTCGAAGATAGCTCCGCGCACGCTCACCTGCCTCTCCCTTTCATAAGACACCCTGTTATCCCCTGTTTGCGCTGTTTTTGTCCACCCGTTCGCCTTAAAAACCACCAGCAGCGGGCCATAAGCGCGAGACCCCTGTACCAACAAAAATGGCCCGCAAGCGGGCCAATTTTCAAGGTTCGGGCGGCAAACCCTGACGAATGCGCTGGATCCCCGCTTCATAGAGGCCGTCATCCCCCTCCTGATGCTCCAGGGTTTCGAAGATCTTGAGAAACCACATGTACTGCTCGGGATGGCGTGCCACCTGCATCTCCACCACCCGGTTCATGGCATTGACGTCTGCCAACAGATCGGCGGTGGGATAAGGGTCAAACGGCGGCTCGATCTCCAGCAGATAGCGCCCCTCATCCTCGTCATAGCTGGCGAAGATGGGTACGGCTCTGGCACCGGTCAGCTTCACCAGCTTGGGCAAGGCTGGCAGGGTTGCCTTGGGGCGGCCAAAGAAGGGAACAAACACGCTCGCCTCGCGGCCGTGATCCTGATCCGGCAGGTAGAAAAAACTGGCACCAGCGCGGATCGACTTGATCGCCGGTTTGATGCCGGCGCTGCGCTCATAGACCTTACCTGCTTTGGCCCGCTCGCGGTTGATGTACCAGTCGAACACCTCATCTTTCGGGCTCTTCATCATGGTGCACATCTCGATGCCCATCATGGAGAAGTAGCGGCCAATCATGTCGACCGCCCAGGTATGAGGCACCACCAGGATCACCGGACGGCCCGCGGCTTGCTCCGCTTGCACATGCTCCCAGCCGGTGACCTTGATGCGGCTGGTCAGCCGCGCCTTGCTGCGCCAGCTGAGCTCGCCAAAGCCCATAAAGGTCTTGAGCCCGACCCGGATCGATTTGAGCAGCAGCGCCTGCCGTGCGGCGGCATCCAGCTCGGGAAAGCAGATCTTGAGGTTGGTATCGGCGATATAGGCCTGCTTTTTCGAAAAACGCAGCAGGGTTGGAGAGATCAGATCGGCAAAGCGATCCCTCAATCTCGCAGGAGTAAATGCCAGCAGGGAGAGCAGGCCCAGCGCACACCAGCTGCCCCACCATTTGGGATGCAGCAGGCGGCTATGAAATGAGGTATCAAATACCGGATCTAACGCAGACATGGCGGCCATCAAGTCATCAAAAACAAACGGTTATTGTAGTTATCCTGACATTTTTTTCTACCCTGGGGAGGCTGGCCATCGACCTGCAAGGCACTGATCAGACTAGTTATCATAAAAAATGGCCCACCTGGGGCCATTTCAATCAATCAAAATTCAGGGTCAGCCGTGGGGCGACAATCCCTTGCGGATCCGG
>NZ_CAWNZT010000211.1:0-4664 GCF_963878965.1 Aeromonas sp. HMWF015
GGATATCAAATGGGCTGGTTTTTTTGGAGCTTATACTGGTCAGTCAACACAAGTTGGTTCTTCTCTGAGCCTCAGTGCTGACAGCATTGTTCCTGCCAGTAGCGATTGTCTGGATGAGCGCACTGTCGGTAGTTTGCCATCACCTCTTGGGCCAATTCGCGGACTTTGGGTTTCACGGGTCTCCGCAAGCAAAGGATTGAGTGGTTTTACTTGTATTGATGCCAACGATCGAGTGGCAAACTCCGATGTAATCAGTATCAAGCGACTGGTAGGGCGTCCTATACCAGCATCAGAGGGATTGGATACAAACCGCTTTTATATGGCAACCAATAGTCAGGAGGCGAGAGTCATCAAGGGAAGCGAAACCAGACCACTCTTTGGTGCCAATAATGAGAGCCAGGTCTGGGAATACCAGCACTACATTTATTACCTATCACAAGAAGATGGTATTCCTGTTTTACGCAAGCGCTATTTGACCGTCAATGGTGGTGCTGCTCTGATTGGTGGTGCTATGGCCGAAGGCGTTGAACATATGGTGCTGATGTATGGTGTTGACGATTCCTTGATCCCTGATGGACGCATAGACAGATATATGTCAACGGACCAAATGACAACACAGCGCTGGAATGAGGGGCGAGTATTGGGTGCTCGGCTTTTCTTGCTGATTAGAGCAGCTCGGGAATCAAGTCGCTACAAGAATAATAATAGCTATCAACTCGGTAATATTACGGTTAATGGTGGTGGTGATGGTTATCGCCGTCTGCTCTTGGAAAGCAGTATTGCATTACGCAATCAACAAATAACCACCCGAGGTGGAACATGAGATTGGTTAAAAAAAACCAGGGTGTAGCATTGATTGTTGCACTGGTTATTCTGGTTCCCTTGACTCTGATTGCGGTAGTTGTCATGCAATCTAGCGGTATGAGTCTGAAGATGGCGGGTTCTAGTGCCAGTTTGCAACGGGCAGAGCACGAAGTTGAAGGTACTCTGGAGTCTGCATTGAGCGATACTTCTCTTTCAACACAAATTGCTACACAGGCTATTGGGGTTTCAGCTGCAATAGGCACTACTACTCCAGCTACAACTCTGACCGTCAATACAGAAAGTGTATGCAAACGTAAATTTGAAGCCAGTAGCCAGAATGTAACGCCAGCTTGTCGTTATGCTGAAGCCACCACATCCAGTGCTTATGGCAAGGTGAATAGCCAAATGACCTTTACTGCCGGGGTAGAACAACCCCTGCTCAGTGCCAATTAGGGAGCGGGTGATGAACATAAGGAACTGTTTGTTTACAAGCTTGCTGGTATTGTGTTGCGGAATATCAGGGGGATCTTTGGCGGTAGGTACTGGTTATTCCGATGATACCGAGTTGTTTATTTATGACTTTGCCAAGGCGGGGGACTTCCGCCCTAAGGTGCTCTTTATTTTCGATAACTCGGGGAGTATGAAAAATACAACCGAAGTTGCTAAAGAGCCTTATGACTCATCGATAAGTTATCCATCATTGGCTAATGATCCAGATGTTAATAATAGTAATCGCTTCATCTATTTCTCCAGTGATGGAAAAGTTCCCACTATCAACAGTACCAAACGTTTTAGTGAGAATTTAAATGCATGTGCGACATCTAAAGACCCTCTAAATAATGTGGGCCGATTTCAGTCACGAGTTTGGGGATATGAAATATATGATAAAAATAGAAAGGGGCGTTGGCGTTCTCTAAATGATTTTGATATTTACAGTATAATAATTGCAGATTGCCAGCAAGATATTGATGAGAAAAACGCAAACAATCAATATTCAGGTCCATATTCAACATATATTGTTGATGGTTATCCCGTTGACAAGCCAAATCGCACAACGGGAAGCTGGTTTTACACATCAAATGTAGCCAATGCTCTTGCTAGTGGTAGTTCTACCCAGATCTCATTATTTACGGCAAATTATGTCCGTTGGTATTACGGTAGTACAGGTGTGTCAACACAAACTCGATTGAAAGTTGCTCAGGATGCAGTCAAAGAACTGGTTTTGGCTACGCCAGCTGTCGATTTTGGTCTGGCTGTTTTTAACTACAATGATGGCAATGAACCAGGTAGTAGAAATGGCGGAAGAATAATCCGCAATATTGTAGGTAACGATGCCATCCTCACCTCTGGTAAAACCGGTGCGCAGGATTTGATTGACAAGGTAAATAGTTTGAGCTCTGACACTTGGACTCCCTTGTGTGAAACACTATATGAATCATATAGATACTTTGGCGGTTTGGGGGTGTACTTTGGTGACGATGATGTAAATCGTACTCCCAAGCGGGATAGCAATGCTGAAGTAACATCGGGTATATATAAAACCCCCTATGATAAATGCTCCAATAATGGTTATATCATCTATATGACAGATGGTGAACCAACCAATGATAAAGCAGCAGATTCCCTTGTCGCCAACCTGATCAGCACGTTATCTACAGAGGATAAGGTTGCTTATGGCGGCTTGGTTAGTTATGGGTCTTCTGGTGAAAAAAGCTATCTTGCTGCACTTGCCGGATATATGAAAAACAATGATGTAAACACCTCGGCTATAGGCAAACAAACAGTCACAACATTCACCGTGGGTTTTGGAGATGAAGCAATTAAGGGGGCCGGTGCATTATTGGCAGAGACCGCTCGTCGTGGTGGGGGTAAATACTATCCAGCAACCGATGCAACCCAACTTAACGAAGCATTAAAATCATCATTACTAGCTATCTTGAAAATGAATACCTCGTTGGTCTCTCCCGCCATTGCCACTAATAACTTTGACCGTACTCGCAGTCTGAATAATATTTATTATGCAATGTTTGAGCCTGGTTCTGGTCCACGATGGAAGGGCAATCTTAAAAAGCTGGTTCTGAATCCAGATAAGGGTTATGTAGTCGATCAGAGTGGCTTACCTGCGATATCCAGTGATGGAACAATTCTTGAGTCAGCAAGAACCTATTGGTCATCCACCAGTGATGGTAACAAGGTTGCCGAGGGTGGGGTACAAGAGATGCTGGCAGCTAAAACCAATCGCAATCTTTATATTATTCCCCCTTCCACTAATACATTAACTCCCTTTAGCAAGTCTGCTCTTGAGGGTATGGCAGGCGGGGCAACGCAGCTACGCACTGTCATGAAACTTGATAGTGCTGATAGCATGGATGACCTGCTTAATTGGACCAAGGGTATTGATGCGTTTGATGAGAATCAGGATGGTGATAGAACAGATAATCGGGAGCATATTCTTGGTGACCCGTTGCATTCACGGCCATTAGTGATCAACTACGGTTGTACAAAGTCGACAGGACAGACTACATGTACACCTGACTTGCGCATTGTGATGGGAAGTAATGCCGGCTTCTTGCATATGTTTAAAGACAGTGGCACCACGGTTGATGAAAGCTGGGCCGTTATGCCCTATCAATTTATTGCCAATCAGAAAGCGCTGCGAGAAACCCTGGATTCATCGGCTCATCTATATGGTGTAGATTCATCGCCCACTGTGCTGGTCAATGAGCAAGTCAAAGATGGTCATATCAAGTCGTCACAAGGTGACAAAGTGTGGTTATTTACCGGGTTGCGCGGTGGTGGCAAGGCCTATTATGCGTTGAATATATCCGATCCGGACTCCCCTTCGCTTATGTGGCGGTTGGATAAAAACAGCGCCGGTTTCAGCAACCTGGGCGAGACCTGGTCGATCCCCGAGGTTGCGTTCATTCCTGGTTATTACACAGAAACCAATGGTAAAAAAACCTATAAGCCAGTCCTGATATTCTCTGGAGGTTATGATCAGGCCAAGAGCTATTTGGGCCAGGGGGCTGAAGACAGTGAAGGGTTGGGTATTTATATCGTGGATGCTGAGGCCGGCACGCTGTTGTTAAGCTTTACCCCAGATGTGGCCAGTGCAACCAACAAACAGGTCGCAGGCATGGTTTATAGCATGCCAGGCGCTGTTTCTGTGCTGGACAGCGATGGAGATGGTGTATCTGACCGGGTTTATGCGGGTGATACCGGCGGTCAGATCTGGCGCATCGACATGAAGGGGACAGAAAAATCCAAATGGACGGCCATCAAGTTTGCCAGTTTGGGAAATGCACATTTAAGTGGAACTGCCAAGAAGCTGGAAGATGATCGCCGTTTCTTTACCCAGCCCGTATTGGTGCGCACGATCAATAAAGGTTGGAAGTATGATGGGACAAATTATCTTTACAGCGAGCGTCCGTTTGATGCCGTATTGATAGGCAGTGGTGATAGAAACCGCCCCTCCTCGGAGGCGACAACCCAAAATGTGTATGTGATGCTACGTGACTACAATGTTAATCCAACCTTGTTTGGGGCAACGTCTGAACCAGCGGTGCCATCAAGTATCACACTGAACGATCTCTACGATGTGACCAGCGATCCCTTTACGGGTTTGAATGAAGAGCAGATCGTAAACACCACCAAGGCGTTGACCAGCAAGTTAGGATGGAAATTCTGGCTCAATGAAAGCGGTGAAAAATCAATGGGGGCTGGTTTGGTGTTGCAAGGCAAGCTCTATTTCACCTCCTTCTTGCCTCAGGTACAGGACTTCCAACAATGTACGATTCAATCGATCGGTGCAATGCGCCAATATATGATTGATATGCACTATGGCACTTCGTTCAAATATG
>NZ_CAWNZT010000212.1:0-6203 GCF_963878965.1 Aeromonas sp. HMWF015
CTTGAGCTTTACTCTGAGTGCTAATACTGATGCCGCCAACTCCCCCACCAGTGAAGATATTACTCAAAGCGACTGTGGTCTGTGCACTAGCAGCATTCAGTACCGTAATCGTAGTTGCAGCAGCTTCAGCAATACCCGAAATGCTAAAGCCCGCATTTTGACTCAAACTGAAACTAATGGTTTGGTTGGCATCAGCCCCAACCTGGAAGCTCCCAGTGAAAGAACCATCGAGCAACTTGGTCCCCGCAAATGTGGTAGAGGTAGATATACGGTTGATCTCTGCTCCCAGTTGATCGACCTCTTTTTGCAGTGCTTCACGATCCTTGGCAGAGTTGGAACCGTTAGCCGACTGTTGTGCCAAAGTACGCATACGCTGCAGCATGCCGGTCACTTCATCCATGGCCCCTTCCGCAGTTTGTGCCAGAGAGATACCATCATTAGCGTTACGGTTACCTTGATCCAGACCGTTGATCTGAGAGGTCAAGCGGTTGGAAATTTGCAGACCCGCAGCATCATCTTTGGCGCTGTTGATACGCAAACCAGATGCCAGTCGAGTGTAGGAAGTATCCAGTGATTTGGTCGCATTCATCATATTACGCTGAGCGTTGAGTGATGAAACGTTAGTGTTGATAAAAAGGCCCATGACTATTCTCCTAAGCTATTAAATTTACTCTTCTATTTGCTCGAGCTTTATTATTTTCTGTGCCCGATGCGTCTTATTTAACGGCTCGTTTTTGGATGTCTTTAGCATTTTTTTCAACGCTTCATCGCATTAACGCCGCTTACCTTATTTATCGGCGAGTCGAGGGGAAACTTAAGAAAAAAATTGGGTCTAAACCTGTGATGGGACTCAACCTTCTAAAGCCCGCCAACGGCGGAGAGCTGCGGGCACGCACGAGCCTCACCCGGTTCATGCCGCGAGAAAAAATCCGTCCCGACTCTCAATTTTGTCGAGCACTGTTGGCGATTGGGCTCACCAGCCCCTAAAATCGCGGCCCCATCAACAATTTGGCGTGAGTTGTTCTCCATGCAGACACTGGTTGAGCAGATTGTTTACATCAGCGACATGTTTGGTACTGCGGTATTCGCGTTTTCAGGGGTATTGGTGGCTGGACGACTCAGAATGGACGGGTTTGGCGTCATGGTTTTGGCGGCGGTCACTGCCATCGGCGGCGGCACTATCCGTGACATGATCCTGGGAGCCACCCCCGTGTTCTGGGTGCGCGATCCCCTCTATATCTGGGTCGTCATTGCGACGGCGCTGATCGGTATGTGGATGGTCAAGCTGCCCCGCAGGATGCCATGGTATGTGCTGCCGGTGGCGGATGCCTTCGGACTGGCCCTCTTTACCGTTATCGGTGCCCAGAAGGCCCTCAATTTCGGCACCCCAGGGCTGATTGCCGTGATCATGGGCACCATGACCGGGGTAGCCGGTGGCATGATCCGCGATGTACTGGCGCGGGAGGTGCCCATGGTGCTGCAAAAAGAGATCTATGCCACCGCCTGTATCCTTGGCGGCATTCTCTATACCCTGGCGCTTGAGGCCAACATGGACAGGGTAACGGCCATGCTCATCTGCATGACGGCCGTGTTTGGCCTGCGGGTAGCTGCTATCTACTGGCATCTGTCGCTGCCCACCTTCTCGCTGCAACGCAATTGAGAGCAGGCCCACAGCGTCATCATGTCGCTGTGGGCCGCGCGTTGAACCAAATAGGCTTTTCTGTTGTCATAGAAGCAGTCGTTGTTAGCCGGAACTTCTCATGCGCAAAATCGGTATGCTTACCACCCTCCTCCTGGCGAACGTGACGGCAGCCCACGCCGAAGCACAAGTGGTATTTGGACGACTGGCCTCGGCGCCGGTGCAGCAGTTCAACCAGCAGATACGCCAGGCAAGCCATCAACAGCAAAACTGGGTTAATGACTACCGTGAGGTAGCTCTGCGATTCGTCGGTCATGGTGACACACCCAGTCGCATCCATGCCCAGCAACTGGACAATGATCTGGTGCTCTCGGTCGCCCTCGACGGCAGCAAGAGCGACATGATCTACATTCTGACCCTCTATCGCAGCAACAACCTGTGGCAGATGCGGGAGGCGGAAATGGGCTGGCGTTGTCAGGGGCAAGACTCCTTCACTCCGGTTCCCTGTCCCTGATAGTCAGGGCTCACTCTGTGAAATAAAAAATCCGGCACATTGGCCGGATTTTTTAGTGAAGGTGAAAAACACGCTTACGGGCGGTACACCTTGACATTGTCAAAGCCCTTCTCTTTCAGATAGAGCGCCTGCAGCTTGCTCATCACGCCGCGATCACAGTAGAGCAGGTAGGTCTTCTCTTTGGGCAGATCGCCAAAGGTGGTGGCCAGCTTGAAGAAGGGGATATGCAGTACTTCACGACCTTCCACCACCAGCGGCTTCTCGTCGTGTTCGTCGGCAGAGCGGATATCCAGGATCACCTCGTCAGCGCCCAGCACCTGGGTGGTTTCCACCTCTTGCACTTCAGCGGTAGTCTCTTCACCGATACGGCGGATATCAAGGTAACGGGCCTCAGAGACCACCTTGTCCAGAATGGAGAAGTCAAAATTGGCCTCTTCCTCTTCAATGCGGGAGAGCTCGGCCTTCACGGTCGGCTTTTTGGAGATGACGCCACAGTACTCCGGCATGGTTTCGGCGAACTCCAGGGTGCCGATGCGGCGGGCTTCGCTGATGATATCCGGCTTGTCCCAAGTGATGAGCGGGCGCAGGATCACCTTGTCGGTGACCCGGTCGATCACGTTCAGGTTGGTGAGAGTCTGGCTGGAGACCTGACCCACACACTCACCGGTCACCAGCGCCGGGATCTGGAATTCATCGGCCACCTTGGCGGCAGCACGCATCATCATCCGCTTGAGCACCACGCCCATCTGACCGTTGTCGATCTTCTCGAGGATCTCGGCAACCACAGGCTCGAAGTCCACAGCGGTGAAACGTACCCGATGGGAGGAGCCGAAACGGTTCCACAGGTGATAGGCCACCTGCTTGACGCCGATCTCGTGGGCCGCACCACCAAGATTGAAGAAGCAGTAGTGCACTCGGCAGCCACGCTTGATGAACTGGAATGAAGCCACGCCGGAGTCAAAACCGCCGGAGAGCAGACTCAGCACATCTTCCTGGGTCGCGATGGGCATGCCGCTCAGACCCTGATGAATAGCACTGACGATAAAGAGCTCCTCGCCGTCGATCTCTAGGTTGATCTTCACATCCGGGTTCTTGAGGCGCACACCATTGCTTTCGCAGTGCTGGTTCAGACCGCCCCCCACATAGCGCTCAACCTCGAGGGAGGAGAACTCATGCTTGCCGTGGCGCTTGGCGCGCACGCAGAAGGTTTTGCCCTTGAGCTGGTCGCCCCAAACGGCTTTCACCTGCTCGAAGATGTCGTGCAGATCGGTAAACTTGCTGGCTTGTACCTCGAGGAAGGCCTGAATGCCCGGAATACAGGCCAAAGCTTCGATAGCCTGCTCGCGGAACTGGTCATTGCGGGAGCTCACGATCAGCTTGTCCCAATCCATCCGTACGCGGGCATCGTCGTCGAAGCGGCGCAGGACATTGCGGATATTGCCCTGCAGGATCTTGATAAAGCGCTGGCGAACCGACTTGCTCTTGATGGTGATTTCCGGGAACAGCTTGATAATGAACTTCATGGTAATGACTCGGGTGACCTTGATTTAAGGGCGCGAATTATATCAGAACTTTGTGGCCAGCGCCTACTGGATGAGCGTTTGCTCACATTCCCCCACGCAGTGTTTGCCGTGCAGCGCCAATCTTGCGTATATTCCCGACCCTGCGCCTCGCCAGATTTTTGACAACAGACTGATCCGATGAAGACCCATATCTATTACCCCGGCATGGAGGTACGCGACGAGCTCTGGCTCAAATTTGCCCTGCTCTATCTGGAGCAGCTCGCCTTCGTCTTCACCGTCAGCGAAAAGAGCGGTCTCACCGCCCTGCTCGATACCCTTCAACAGCAGAGCGATCTGCTAGCCGAGCGGCCCGATGCCGCCTTTTTTGCCGCCATTACCCCGCAATTGGAGAGCCAGATAAGCGGCCTGGTGGCCCCCGATTTCGTCCGCCACAAGGTGTTTGGCAACAAGGAACTGATTGGTCGCTGGCGTCAGGAGGCCAACCACGACTGCTTCTGCCCGGATCAGGTGGGGCTGGAGCGACTGCACGGCTTTTGCCTGACTCACGGCTTTGCGACCCGGGATGAAGGGGGGATCAGAATGGCGCGGCGCTTTGCCAATCTGATCTCCATGCGTCTCGCCCGTGAGTGGGCACTCGCCAACGACGGGGCGCTTATTACCGATCACGACTATCTGGATCGACTGCTCCATCTGCTCGAATCCCGCTACCACAATCGCGGCGGTCAGGATTGCTTCCACCTCGAAATCCCGTTGCAAGTACCCACTCACCTCGGCGAGATCTCCTTCGCCGAGCTTATCGCCCTGCGCGGGCGCAGCGGCTTTCGCCAGCAGTTGGCCGAATTTCATCTGGCCCTCGACAACCTGCTAACCATGTTGGGTAGCGGCTATGCCGACCCGGCGGCCCTGACCCGCTTTGAGCAGGCTCAGCAAGGGCTCAATCAACTGCTCGGGCCCGAGACCCTCAGCATGCCACTCACCACCCTGGTCAGCACCAGCCTGCCCGCCGTAGCCATGCTCCACCAGTTAAAGGCGAGCCACCCCGAAAGCAACCTCATCTTCCATCCTATCAAGAAGAGCCACTTTCACCAGCGCAAGAGCCAGCACTTCTTCACCCGGCTCGGCCATCTGCGCCACCCGGGCTGAACCGATGGAATGAAAAAGGGGTTGGCATCAGCCAACCCTTCTCGTTTTCTGCGGCCTACCAATCATCACCACGATGATTGGCCTGCTCTTGCGCCTGCCTGCGCGCCTCCATCGCCCTGTCACGGCGGATATTGGCAGGGGTACAGGCAAACTGTTTCTGATAGCAACGCGCAAAACTCTCGGAAGCAGGTTCGAAAGGTGAATAGAACCCGGTACGTTCAGGAGAAATATGGTGATCACCATGATTGGTTGTGGCACAACCCGAACTCATCAGCACCAGCAAGGGACACAGAACACGCAGCAAAAGAGAACTCCCGATTGGATTTGAATGAGTTAGTAATTATTCATAAATTAATTCATCCAATCAAATATTGATGCATTTCAAATGGTTAATTACATTCGCCTCAATGGCTGTCGGCAAAACGCTCAACGGGTGATGGTGCCGGCATCACCGTCAGGATGCACCACGCGAAACTCGATACGATCGCTGTTACCCGCTTCATCGACCACCACCAGCTGATAACGACCCGCAATACTCAGCACCTGATCCCCGTCCCAGCGCAGTCGCTGGCCGTTGAGAAACCAGGCCGACTTGCCAACACCGCCAAGCACCTTGGGCTGCAACCGGTAACGCTGGCTGCGGATAAGGTTGCCCTCCCCCAGCGCCACAATGCGAATAGGGGCCTCCAGCTCGGCGCTCTGCCCCTCCCCTGCACAACCACTGGCGAGCAGCGCCTGTCGTCGCTCGCCGGGGGACCGCCACGGCTCCAGCGACAATGGCCAGAGTGCCCGAAAGCCGGATTGCGCCGCATCTTGGCAGCGTGCCAAGGTCGGCTTGCCCGCGGCGGTCAATGCAACCTGGCGCAGCGGCGAGGGCCAGTCCATGGGGTCCGGCAAGGTGGGAGGATCGCGCCCCTCCAGCAACCAGGCGCTCTGGCGCTGCAAACAGGCCTCTGACAGGGTTGTGCTGGCCTTACGCCCCAGCGGCCAGCAGATCTCTGCTTCGCTCACCGTGTTGGGTTGTGCCGGCAAGGGGCTGTTGTCAGCCAGCCGCGAGTAGACAGAGAGCAGCAACGGCACCGCCGCGCTCTGGCCGTAAAAACCGGGCATGGGGGTACCGTCGGGGCGTCCCAGCCAGACGCCGATAGTCCAGCGACCGGAGACTCCCATCGCCCAGCTGTCGCGATAGCCATAGCTGGTGCCGGTCTTCCAGGCCAGTCGATTGACCCGGCCGGTCGCCTCGCTGGCAAAAGGCTGATCCGCCCGCCCCTGCGCGCTCAGGATCTGCCAGATGATCCAGGCGGCCCCCGGACTCAGCAAGGGCCGCGACACCGCCTGCTGCTCTGCCAGCCAGACCGGCATAGCTACCTGCCCCTCCCGGGTC
>NZ_CAWNZT010000212.1:6213-19464 GCF_963878965.1 Aeromonas sp. HMWF015
TTGGGCTTGTCGGAGAGCGCCAACCTCACCCCGGCATTGTCGAGGCGGCTGACCAGCTTGTCCGGCCCCAACGCATCCAGCACCTGCACCGCCGGCACGTTGAGGGATTGCTGCAGCGCCTGAGTCAGGGTCACCGGCCCCTGAAAGGCACCGGAAAAGTTGGCGGGGCGATAGTCAGACCCGAGCCTCGGCGCATCGGAGAGCAGGGAGGCCGAGTGCACCAACCCCTCATCCATCGCCAGACCGTAGATGAAGGGCTTGAGGGTGGAGCCGGGAGAGCGGATCGCCTGCACCATGTCGAGGTAACCGTGGCGGCGCAGGTTGCCATATTCGGCGCTGCCCACATAGGCGCGCACCGCCATGGTTTTGTTGTCTACCAAGAGCAACGCCGCTGAGGTCTGCTCGGGGAAGCGACGGATATAGCTCGCCACCCGTCCCTCCAGCCAGCGTTGCAGATCGCCGTCGATGGTGGTGTGCACCAGCGCCCCGGCCTGATTGTCGGCGGCGAGGCGGGCAAACAGCGGCGCTTCCATCGGTGTGAAGTGACCGCGTGCCAGCACTGGCTCGATACGCCCCTCCTGCCACACTTGCTCGGGCCAGACGCCCTGTGCCACCAGTCGCAGCATCACCTTGTCACGGGCGGTGCGAGCCCGCTCTGGATGCCTGTCTGGCCGGTTGCGGCTGGGGGCCTGCGGCAGCACTGCCAGTAGCGCCGCCTCGGCATAGGTCAGCTTGGCCGCACTCTTGCCGAGATAGGCAAAACTTGCCGCCTGCACCCCCTCCAGGTTGCCGCCAAACGGCGCCCGGTTGAGGTAGACGGTGAGCAAGGTGCGCTTGTCGTAGTGCCACTCAAGCTGCAGTGCGCGCGCCATCTGGCGCAGCTTGCCGGGCACGCTCCTGTGGTAGGGTTCGATAAGACGCGCCACCTGCATGGTGAGGGTCGAGCCGCCCGACACAGCCCGCCCATAGCGCAGCCACTGCCAGACCCCGCGCACCATGGCCACCGGATTGACTCCGGGATGACGCCAGAAGTAGCGATCCTCGTAACCCAGCAACGCCTCGATATAGCGGGGGGAGACCTGCTCCAGGGTCACGGGGTAGCGCCACACGCCGCTGGTATCGGCAAAGGCGCGCAGCGGCCGCCCTTTCATGTCGAGCACCACCCGTGCGTAGGCAGGGTCGAGTGGCGGCGGCGGGAAGAGTCGATCCAGCGCCAGCAATGACAGCAGCAGTGCTACAACGCCCAGCACCGAGCAACGCAGCCAGCGTGGCAGACGGTCAAGCCAGCGCCAGCAAGCGCGGCCACTGCGACTCAATTTCAGCCAGCCACGCTGCCAAAAAGTGAGCGGGCGAACCCGCTCGAGGGAGGGAAGATTACTCAGAGATGCTCACCTCGTGAATATCCTCACCCACTGCCCGCAGCTCAGGCCGGTACATGTCCTCCACCTGGGTCGGTGGTACCTGATAACGGCCCGGCGTCACCGCCCGCATCAGGTAGACCAGCTGCTGGTTGCCCCCCGCACTCAGATCCAGCGCCGCAGTGTAGCGATCGTCACGAAACTCCTGATGCTTGAGATAGTCGTTCCACTCGCTCTGCCACGCCGGTTTCCCCTCGATGGAGAGCTCTTCCAGCTTGATGCTGTTGCCAAGGGCCGGGTTCTCCAGCTCGAAGCCAGCGGGCACCATCTCCACCAGCAGGGCATCGGGCACCGCCGATTCGCTGCTGACATTGAGCCGTACCACCACCAGATCGCCCACCTTCACTGTGGCGGGATCAAACCGCTGACCGTCGCTGTTGAACCAGCTGCGGGTCACACTCATCCCTTTGCTGATCCGTGCTGGCGCCTGTTCGGGGTAACCGACCAGAGTGCGCTGTACATAGAGGGATCCCTTGCCCTCGTTGGTGACGGTGCTCGCCGCCAGTGCCTCGGGGGAGCCCTGCTGCAGCGGAGCCGAACCGCTCAGGGATTCATTGCCAAGAGAGGAAGTTACCCTGGCCTGCCAGTCGACGGCAGGATCGAAACGGGCCAGTCGCAACAGAGCGAGCCGCTCCTGAGTGCTGAGCCACTGACGATGGGCCAGGGTATCGGCTACCTTGGCGCTGAGATCAGGCCAGCGCTCCGCAGCCAGCTTGTGCTGACGCAGCAAGGAGAGCTCAAGGGCCTGATCGCGTAACTGCGAACCGTAATCCCCGAGATAGTCGTCACCACGCTCGGTCACCAATGCCCGGCTGAGGGCCTTGGCGGCATTCTGCTCATCCCCCATGGCCGAGAGCGCCAGCGAGAGGTGCAAGAGCGGCAAACCGGAGCGAGCGTGATCAGCCTGCTGCTCCCAGATAAGTCGCAGGGTAGCGAGCGGTGCCTTGCCCACCCGGGCCAGCACATAGACACTGTAGGCCTGATAGGCCAGCCGGCTGTGCTCGGGGGCACTGCTCCAGCGCTCACCATACTGGCTGTCGGTGAGATAGCTTTGCAGCCGGTTCAAAGCCTGATTGAGCATCGCCTCCGGCACTGCATCGCCTGCCTCCTTGCGCGCCAGCAGATAGTCAGCGGCATAGGCGGTGAGCCATTGCTCCTCGTCGGAGCGACCATCCCAGAGGCCAAAGCCGCCGCTTGGCAGTTGCAACCGCTGCAGCCGTTGTAGCAGGGCGCGTTGCACATCCGCCTCACTCGCCGCTTTCTTGCCCTCTGCGGGTTTGCTCCAGGCGGCCCGCTCATCGGTCGTGGTCAGCAAGTAAGGCCAGGCACGGGACAAGGTCTGCTCCAGACAGGCGTAGGGGTAGTCAGCCAGCGCCTGCCACTGGGCTGCCGGATCCCAGGGGGGAGTGCCGGAGAGGCTGAGCAGCCCCTGCAGGTTGGCGCGATCCAGCCCGACCAGCTCAGCTGGCACAAAGCTCATCTGTTGGCCGGGGGCCAGCATCTGGTAACGCTGGCGAGTCTCGGCCGGCCAGGGGGAGCGCAGCGGCAAAGTCCAGTCGCGGCTGATGGCAAAATCCTTGCCACTGGCCGCCAACTGCAGGCTCGCCACGCCGCTCGCCCCGGTCACGGTGAGCGGCAGGGTCAGCCACTGCTCTTCGCCATTTTTAAGAGCCAGGGTGCCGGGCAGCTCGCCGTTTGCCTTGAGCCCGCCATTGAGGGTCCAGGCAAGGGAGAGGGTCTGATCCTCGCCACTCATGTTGCGCAGCTGCACCAGCGCCCGGGTCTCATCCCCTCTGGCGCCAAAGCGCGGCCAGCCAATTTCGGCCACCAAGGGCGCTACTACCTTGACGGCGCGCTCGGCCTCCCCGACTTGCTGTTCGTTCCAAGCCAGCGCCATCAGCGCCAACTCGCCGTTGAAGTTGGGCAGATCGAGCGGAATCACCGCCTTGCCCTGCTGGTCAAAACTCACCTCGCCGCTCCACAGTGCGGCTATCTCGACCCGGCTCTCCAGCGCGCCGCCCTTTTTCAGCGGCGCCCGATCGCCCCCATAGTTGAGGCGGGCCAGCTTGCCATCCTGCGGCGGGATCACCTGGCCGTAGTTGTCGAACAAATCTTGGGAGAAGCGCTTGCGGCCAAAGAAGATCTCGAACGGGTCGAGGGGTTGATAATCGCTGATATTGAGCACGCCCCGATCCACCGCCGCCAGCACCACACGGCCTTGGCTATTGGGGGTGGAGGTTGCGGTCACTTCCAGCCGGGTAAGCGGCACGGCTTTGTCCGGTGCGCTCAGGGTAAGCGGCAGACGGCGCGCTTCCCGGTCCAGGGTGAGCGGCACCAGTCCGACCGAGCGCAGGCTCTGCCCCTGCTGGCTGCTGACCGGTTTGGAGGCGCTGTCTGGCGCGGCGATCTGGGCCGAGATATGCAAGTCATGGCGCTGCCACTCGGGGCTGACCGGGAACTCGAACTCGCCGCGGGCATCCTTGGCATCGCCAGCGCCCCCCTTGAGCTCGATGCGCTGCCACCAGCGCAGGCCGTCGCCATCTTCCACCAGCAGCAAGCCCTTGCCGGGGCGCGGGGCTACCAGCGTCACTTTGGCCTTGTCGCCCGCCTGATAAGCGCGCTTGTCGAGGGTGATGGCAATCTTGTCGGGCCGTGCCTGCTCGCCACCGCCGCCCCAAGCGTAACTGCCGATCTCAACCCGCAGGCTAGATTGATGGCCCTGACTGTTCTCCACCTCGAGGCGATACCAGCCCGCGGCGAGTTGCAAGCTTAGGGGGGTCGGCCCCTTGCCATCCAGCTGCAGGGTCTGCTCCTGCTCCAGATAAGGCTGGCTGTTGAACTCGTACTTCCACCCCTCGCCATCGGCGTAGTGCCAGTAGTAGTCGCGGTACTCGTTGATAAGGCGCACCTTCACCGCCCCCGCCACCGGTTGACCTTGCTCATCGAGGTTGAGGATCTGGAAGGGGAGCGGCTTGCCCCCTTCCACCCGATCCGCCACGAAGTCGGCCTTGAGCGCCGGCCACTGACTGCCTGCGGGCCAGCCATACTGGGTGCGGCTGCGATTGACGGCGCGGCCACCGGGTTCGGAGAGCGATACCCGATAGGCCACCTCCAGCGGCCCGAGGGCACGCACCCCGTCGAGCTCATCAGCAAGCGAAAAAGTCCCCTGCCCCTGCGCATCGAGGGTGAGACTGAGGGGCTCGAGATCCTTGGCCTGCTCGGCGAGCAGTACGTCACCTAGCGTGAACTCCTGCCACTGGGTAAAGGGCATGCTGGCACGGCTGATTTTTACCTCCGCCTTCGCCTTGGTGGCACTCGCTGGCGCACCGTAGAGATAGTCCCCTTGCAGCGGCAGGGCGAGGGAGACGTACGGATCCGTCACTTCCCCATCCGGCCCCTTGCCAAGCTGCAGTTTCAAGCGCTCCGGCAAAAACTCCTCCACCAAAAAGGGCCACTCGAAGCGGCTACCAGCGGCGGTCTTGAGGTTAATGGTCCAGCGCCCGAGCGGCGCATCATCCGGCAGACGCAAGCCGTAGTGGGCCGCGCCCAAATTGTCCGGCAGCAGCCGCTTTTGTTCGAGCAGCTGACCATCCGGCTGTTTCACCTCCAGTTCCACCGCCATCCCCGGCAGCAGCTGGCCATCCTGCCCCTTGAGCAGGATCTCGCTGTCGAGCCGCTCGCCGGGGCGATAAAGGTCGCGCCCGCTAAAGAGATACAACTGCTGGGCCTGCCAAGGCTGGGTGCCGAGATCGAAGGTGGAGAGATCGAGCGCCGCCCCATCGAGACGCAGCACCGCCAGATTGTTGCCCTGTTCGGCCAGCAGCAAGCGAGCCCCCTGCACCTGATCGAAGCGACGATGGCCCTGGAGATCCGTGGTTTGCACCTGCAGCCGGTTACCCTTCTCGTCGAGCAGGGAGAGCTGCACATCCTTGAGCGGGTCGGCGCTGGCCAGGGAGCTCACGAACACCTCCAGCGGATCGCGGTAACGGCGGGCGCTGAGCCCCATGTCGCTCACCGCAAAATAGGTGGTCTCCTTGCGCCAGTCGTAGTTGCCAAGGGGGGACATTACCGCAAAGTAGACGCCAGCCTCAGCCAGCTGCGGCTCTTTCACATTAATGAGGCGGGTCTCGCGCCGGTTGGCATCGAGCTCCAGCGCATAGCGGCCGCTGAACACCCGCTTGGCCCGCTTGGTGATCTGCTCAAGCTCCCAGTTACCCATGCCGGCACCGGGGCGATATTCCGCCAGAAAACGGGGCAGATATTCCGCATCGACCCGGAAGAAGTCGATATTGACCTCATCCACGTTGACCGCGCTGATGGGCAAGCGCAGCTCATCGCGCAGAGGCAATACCATGCCGCTGGCAGTAAACGACGCCCCCGCCTCCAGCGGCCGGGTCTTGAGGGTCCAACTCTGGGAGGATGGGCCCAGCCCCGCCTTGAGGCTCACCTCATAGCTTTTATCGGGCTGCACGTTCGGGAAATAGAGGGTGCGACCATCGTCGGCGAGGATCCACTCCCCCTGCAGCTGCTTGCCCCCTTCACTGACCTCAAGCCAGCTCTGCCAGTTTGCCTTGGGCGCCAATTGGCCAGAGAAGACCAGCGCCAGCGCTGGCGCATCGCGATATTGGCGGGCATTGGCCTGCACTACAGAAGTTGGTGCCCCGGCCTCCTGCTGCGCAGTGGATTCTGTGGTCCGTACTTGGCTGGTGGGCTTGTCAGGGCCGCAACCAGACAGCAAACCGACCACTCCGCAAAGCAGCAGGGCCGAGCAGCGGCGGCGCAGAGTGCAGGTTCCAGCGGTAGAGCGGTGAGAAGCAGAGGGAGAGTCGAAGAGGCGCATAGGTTCCATCCCGAGTTGGAGCGCTGCAAACGCAGCGTGGCTGGAAACAGGATAAGGCATCCTGCTCACCCGACACAAAGCTCATTACCCGGATGGGCACAATTTCGCGCCCCTGCAGCACGAGACCCCCCTTGCCCACTGATCCAGTGCGGCAAGGGTTGTCATCTAGTCGTGGCTGGTCTCGTTTTTTGCTCCGCCTTTGAACCAGCGAAACAGGATGGCCATGACGGCCGCCAGAAACAGCACCAGCGAGGTAATCAACAGAGCCCGGGTCAACAGTTCGCTGTGGTGGAGGAAGAAGGGAGTATTCATCGCCAGCTTGCCCACCAAACTGAGGCTGAGCGCCCACATAAAGGCACTGGCAAAGCTGGCCACGCACATCCGCAGCACGCTCAGGCGGCCAATCCCCATCAGCATGGGGGTCAGTACCCGCACGAACGGGATAAAACGGGAGGAGAACATCGCCAGAAAACCGTACTTTTTCAGCAACCGGGTCGCCTTGGGCAGGCTGTCGGGAGGCAACATCCGTTCGATATGATCCATAAAGCGGGTGCGCTGCAGGGCCCGTCCCTGCCAGTAGGCGAGCACGGAACCAATGCCAGCAGCGAACGGCAGATAGAGAAGGGTCACTTCGGGGCCAAACACCCCCATGCCAACCAACCCACCGGCCAGCAGTACCAGGCTGTCCCCCGGCAGGGGAAGGAAGACGAATGCGGACTCCAGCAGCAGTACCAGCATCAGGCAACTGATCAGCAGGGGTACCGCCTGCATCTGAACCAGGGCGTCAAAATCCTGATGCCAAATGGCCATCAGCATATCCAGCATGTCACTCTCCCTACTACACGGTTCATCATGAACGAGGCAGGGGTTATAGCACCCATCCCCTGAACAAAACGTTAATTTTGTCCAGCACAGGAAATAAAGTGTGTCGAAATATTGCTGCAATTAGGGAATGCAAGGAGGGCGAAAAGCAGAAACAAAAAGCCCCTCATCTTGCACGCACAAGGGAGAGGGGCAAACAGGCACAGAAATAAAACGGTTACACGGCGGTGGCCATCTGCCAGGTTTTGAAGCCGCCGGAGAGGTTTTTCACCTTGAAGCCGTGCTGACTCAGCAAGCGGCAGGCGACATGGCCGCGCAGCCCGACCTGACAGCTGATCAGCAGCTCTTTCTCTTTGGGCAACTCATGGAGGCGACCACGCAACTCGTCGAGGGGGATATGCAGTGCCCCCGGAATGCGGCCCAGCTTGTCGAGCTCCGGGCCATTGCGCACATCCACCACCAGCTGATGGGGGTTACGAGCCTGTACCTCGGCCACGTGGCAGAGCAGGGTGTCCCCCTTCAGGTGGTTGCTTGCCACGAAGCCGGCCATGTTGATCACATCCTTGGCCGATCCAAAGGGCGGCGCATAGGTGAGCTCCAGCTCCTGCAGGTCAAACACGGTGAGACCGGCGCGCTGGGCTACCGCCAGCACGTCGATGCGCTTGTCGATGCCATCCTTGCCGATGGCCTGGGCGCCGTAAATCTTGCCATCCGGGGCAAACAGCAGCTTGAGGCTGACCGGATGGGCGCCGGGGTAGTAACCGGCGTGGCTGCCCGGGTGGACATAAACCTTCTCGAACGGCAATCCCAGTTGCACCAGTCGCTTCTCGTTGAGGCCGGTGCTGGCCACCGCCAGATCGAACAGCTTGCAGATGGCGGTGCCTTGGGTCTTCTTGTAGGTTTCGCTTCGGCCCAGCATATTGTCGGCGGCGATGCGCCCCTGCCGGTTGGCGGGGCCCGCCAGCGGGATCAGCACAGATTCGCCTGTGACGAAGTCAATCTCTTCAACCGCATCCCCCACCGCGTAGATGAAGGGATCCGAGGTACGCATCCCGGCATCCACCTTGATGCCGCCCCGTGGCCCCAGCTCCAGCCCCGCCTTGGCGGCGAGCAGGGTTTCCGGCTTGACGCCGATGGCGAGGATCAAGAGACCGGTATCAAGATGGGAACCGTCATTGAGGGTCAGGCGCAGGCCACCGCTGTTGGAGGTCGGCACGGCGGAGGTCTTCTCGGCAGGCAGATCCAGACTCTCGATGGCAGTGAGGCCGGTGCGCAGGCGAAGGTCGATCCCCTCTTCCCGGATGCTGGCATGGAGCATGTTGGCCATCTCCTTGTCCACCGGCGCCATCACCTGATCGGCCAGCTCCAGCAGGGTGACATCCAGCTTGCGCTGATGCAGCGCCTCCATCATCTCCAGCCCGATAAAACCGCCGCCCACCACGGTGACGTGACGCGGTTGATCGTGGTGAAGAGAGGCCAGAATCCGGTCCATATCGGGGATATTGCGCAGGGTATGCACCCGGGGGCTATCGATACCGGGGAAAGGCGGCCGGATCGGCGCGGCGCCCGGGCTCAGCAGCAGCACGTCATAAGGTTCACGCTGCTCTTCACCGGTTTGCAGGTTGCGCACCAGCAATGTCTTGCCTGCCCTGTCTATCTCGATCACATCGTGGAAGACTCGCACATCGACGTTGAAACGGCGCTTGAAGCTCTGGGGTGTCTGCAGCAGCAAGGCATCCCGGTCGGGGATATCGCCCCCGATGTGATAGGGCAGACCGCAGTTGGCGAAGCTGACAAACTCGCCCCGCTCGAACATCACGATCTCTGCCTCTTCACTCAAACGACGAGCACGAGCCGCCGCCGATGCGCCCCCCGCGACACCACCGATAATCAGGATCCGTTTCATCTGCAAGACTCCTCATACATGATAACAGGCAATAAATTAGACTTTTCTAATTTAGAGTTCAATGAAATTTTGTTTCGCACCATTTTGCAGTATTCTTGCAACCCCGACGGTTGCTTAACAGGATGTTGTTTGTTCATGTCGTCTACCGCACTCAGTCATCTTCCTCCTGCCCTCCAGACGCCGCTCTTTTTCCGTCTGGACCTGCGCAGTCAACGGCTGGTCGCCCTGACCGACGTGATGCAAACCCCGCTCTACTGGCTCGATGAGCCGCGCGCCCCCTGGCCTGCCCAGCTGCCCGATGCCCTGCGCCTGCCCATCGAACAACTGTTGGTCAACGGCCATGGCGGCAAGATCACAGTGCGCTTTGCCAGCCAGCTGTGGCATATCGCCCTCGCCCACGAGCAGGATGGCTTCTGGCTCATCTGTCTGCAGAACCTTCGCCAGGAGCCCATCACCGATCTGGCATTGCAACTGCCGCGCCTCAGCCAGATGGCGAGCCAGCAACAGTATGCGCCCCTGCTCGAGGCCCTTAAAGAGAGTTTGGGGGCCGATCGGCTCATCCTCTGGCACTATCAGGCCAACGGCGATCTCGGCAGCGAGCAACTCACGCCCGTCTTTACTCTGGGTGTTGATGGCATCTATCCCATTCGTGGCGACAGCCGCTATATCCGCGCCCTGCGTACCCGCAAATCGTTAAGCTTCTCGGAAGCCGCCCACCAGCCGATGCTGAGCAATCACCTCTATCTGACCAGTGCCGGTGTGCGCTCACGCCTTGATGGTGCCCTGCTGGAGCAGGACAAGCTGTTCGGGGTGCTGAGTCTGGAGTATCTCGATCCCACCCCGCTTAGCGAGGAGATGTTGCAGCTGGTGCGCAGCAGCGCCCAGCTGCTCGGCCACTGGCAACCGCAACCGGAAGAGCACCGCGCCGAGCTGGCCCTCCCGCCCGAACTGCACCAGCAGACCGGCATCGACTACTGCAAGACGCTGGTAAGCTGGGCTATGAGCGCCAGCGGTGCCCGGGTGGGCTGGATCGGCGAGTTCCAGCCCCGCGGTCAGGATCTCTGGATCATCCCCCGCTGCGTCATCAACGAGGAGATCTGCTCCACCCTCAAGCCCATCCAGCTCGACCCCGGCCCCGCTCAGGAGCTGTTCCAGCATGGTCAGGCCATCTATGTGGAAGATCTGCCCGTGCGCTATCCCAAAGCGACCCGGCTGCTGGCCCTCAATGCCAGCGCCTACATCGGCATTCCGCTCCATGGCCAGAGCGGCGCCCCCATTGGCCAGATCACCCTGCTGCTCGATACCCCCCTTGAGGAGCCCGAACAGCTTCTGGATCTGTTGAGCAGTCAGCACGAGCGGGCCGCCATCGAACTCAAGCGCCTCGCCACCGACGATGCCCTGCGACTGGCCGAGGTAGCCTTTAATACCCACGATGGGCTGATCGTGATGGATCACAACGGCATCATCCTCAAGGTCAACCACTCCTTCAGCCGGATCACCGGATTTGGCGAGGTAGAGGTGATCGGTCACTCCATTCGCAAGCTGCGCCCCACCTACTACGGGGATCATCTCAAAGAAGATGTCAGCCGCACCGTCAACGAGCAGGAGTTCTGGCTCGGGGAAGAGCGCTGCCTGCACAAGGATGGTCACCTCTTTCCGGTGCGCTTGATGGTGAACGGCGTCAAGGATGAGCAGGGGGAGCTCAGCCACTTTATCTGCAGCTTCTACGACATCACCCAGGAAAAAGAGGCGGCCAGACATATCGAGCAGCTCGCCTACTACGACGATCTCTGCGGTCTGCACAACCGGCGCAGCCTCAACCATATTTTGCAGCAGACCCTGAGCGCCTCCAACGGCCAGTGGGGCGCCCTGCTGCTGGTGGATCTCGACAACTTCAAGTCGATCAACGACTCCCTCGGTCACGCCTGCGGCGATCTGCTGCTGCAGGCCGTGGTGCAGCGTTTCAGGGAGCTGCCCCAGGACAATCTGGTGCAGGCGCGCATCTCGGGGGATGAGTTTGCCCTGCTCTTTACCCAGCTGGGACAAGGGGAAGTCACCGCCAAAATTCTGGCAGAGCACTTCGCCCGCGAGCTGATGGGGCTGTTTCGCACCCCGTTCGACATCGGCGATCACAAACTGCACTGCAGCGCCTCGGTGGGGATCAGCCTCTTCTCCGGCAACGAGACGGATCATCTGGTCCTGATGCAACAGGCCGACACCGCGACCCACATGGCCAAGCGCGCCGGTCAGGGCCACTACGTCTTCTTTACCGAGGCGATGGCCCAGCACGAGAAGAACCGGCTGACCCTCACCAATGAACTGCGCGATGCCCTGCGTCATCACGAGCTGCAACTCCACTATCAACCGCAATACCGGGTCGACAATGGCTCGCTGTCAGGTATCGAGGCGCTGCTGCGCTGGCAGCGCAGCGACGGCACCATGGTGCCACCCGGGGAGTTTATCCCCATCGCCGAAGAGACCAGCCTGATCCTCGAGATCGGCTACTGGGTAATGAAAACCGCCTGCGCCCAATACAGCTTCTGGCTCAACCGTGGCCTGCAGATCCCCCATCTGTCGGTCAACGTCAGTGCCCGCCAGTTCCACACCCAGGGCTTCGTGCAACAGGTGGAGTACATCTTGCGCGATACCGGTGTGCCCCCTTCCCGCCTGCTGCTGGAGGTGACCGAATCGGTAGTATTGGAGAATAGGCAGGAGAGTATTGCCAGAATGCGCCAGCTCAAGGAGCTCGGCATCCTCATCTCCATCGATGACTTCGGCACCGGCTACTCGTCGCTGGCCTATCTGCGGGATCTGCCCGCCGACGAGGTGAAGCTGGACAGAAGCTTCATTCAGACCCTGGTACACAGCGAACAGGACAGAGCCATCGTCAAGGCGATACTCGATCTGGCCCAGGTCTTCCGTTTTACCGTCACCGCCGAAGGGGTGGAAGAGGAGGCGCAGCTGGCCATCCTCAAAGCGCTGGGATGCCAGCATTATCAAGGGTTTCTCACCAGTCGGCCGCTCACCGTCAAGGGACTGGAGCAGCTGCTTGGCAGCCGGGCGCCGGACTAAAGGTGTAGGATCAATAGGGGTTTATGTAATAAAATAACGGCCTGCTCGAATCGTTGGAGTTGTTTATGTCTGTCATTAATCGGATCCCTGCCGTTGAAATCAGCCAGCCAGCCGGAGCTCACGGCACCGTTGGCCGGATCCATTCCGTCGAAACCTGCGGCACTGTCGATGGCCCGGGAATACGCTTTATCGTATTCATGCAAGGCTGCCTGATGCGCTGCAAGTACTGCCACAACCGCGATACCTGGGATACCGAAGGTGGCCGCGAAGTGACCGTACCGGAGTTGATGAGTGACATCACCAGCTATCGCCACTTCATGAATGCCTCCGGCGGTGGCGTGACAGCGTCCGGCGGTGAAGCCATGCTGCAACCGGCTTTCATTACCGAACTCTTTACCGCCTGCAAAGAGAAAGGGATCCACACCTGTCTCGACACCAACGGCTTCGTCCGTCATCTCGACGAACAGGTGGACAAGCTGCTCGACCAGACCGATCTGGTGCTGCTCGACATCAAACAGATCAATGACGAGAAACACATTCCACTGACCCACGTCAGCAACAGATACACCCTGGAGTTTGCCCGCTATCTGGCAGCCAAAGGCAAGACCATGTGGATCCGCTACGTGGTGGTACCGACCTGGAGCGACGACGACGAGAGCGCCGAGGGGCTGGGTCAGTTTATCGCCGAGCTGGGCGAGAGCGTGGAGAAGGTGGAGCTGCTCCCCTACCATGAGCTGGGCAAACACAAGTGGGACGTGCTGGGCGACCCGTACGAGCTGAGCGGGATCAAGCCCCCCAGCAAGGAGACCATGGAACGGGTCAAGGGCATCCTCGGCAAGTACCACAACAACGTCAAATATTGATGGTAAAAGCAGGCTGACTCGTCAGCCTGCTCTGCTATGGGCGGTCGGGAAGGCCGCCCGGACTCTACTGCATGAATGGACGACAAGATGAGTGAAGGACAACTCGCCGCCCTCCTGATCTGGCTGGTACTGCTGGCCTTCAGCCTGCGCCGCTCTCTGTGGCAAACCCTCCATGACAACCCCCTCTATCAGCACCTGCTGCTGGGGAGTGCCATCGCGCTGGTGCCGCTCTGGTATCTAAGGGCCGGTCTGCATGAGGGGCTGGAGGTCCATTTTCTCGGGCTCACCTCCCTCACCCTGCTGCTGGGCTGGCGGCTGGCACTGCTCGCC
>NZ_CAWNZT010000213.1:0-40990 GCF_963878965.1 Aeromonas sp. HMWF015
CAGGTGCGGCTGGATGGCGCCGGTGGTGCCGATACGCAGGAAGGTGCGGATACCCAGCTGGGCCAGCTCTTCTACCGCGATGGAGGTGGACGGGCCACCAATACCGGTAGAGCAGATGATCACGGCCTTGCCGTCCATCTCGCCGCGCCAGGTAGTGAATTCACGATGGCTGGCCAGGTGCACCGGGTTATCCAACAGCTCTGCGATACGCTTCACGCGCTCGGGGTCACCGGGGACGATCGCCAGGGTGGCGCCTTGCAGATCCGCTTTCTTCAAACCCAAGTGAAATACATCAGACATATTGGACTCCTGGTTGCCCCCTGCCAGCATGGTCAGGGCACAAGTTAAGATGATTCTTTATGATACTTTCAAGCCTTTACCCCCCTCTTCGGGGAGGCGCCAACTATGGTCGAAAGCGCTTTCCAATTCCTTGAAGCGCCTCACACTTCCACGCATTGACAGTGACAAACATTGCGCAAAACGTTTGCTAACTCAATGAAATAATTGACAAACGTTTTTCTGCAAATCGAGTCAGATGCGGGAAAGTCAAGCCTGGTTCAGCGCTTAATTAACGACTCGTGATCGACCCCGTAAAGTTGTAAACAAGATGCTTTTGTATCCCTTTCTAGATGGTAGCCTAGCTCTCAAATACCACTTAATGGCTAACTATAGGAAGTCCATCATGGCTACATTCAAGTTCTATATTCCCGCTATCAACCTGATGGGTGCCGGCTGTCTGCAAGAGGCTGCCGCCGATATCAAGGGTTACGGCTATCGCAAGGCGCTGATCGTCACCGACAAGATCCTCAACCAGATCGGCGTGGTCGCCAAGCTCACCACCCTGCTGGCTGAACATGGCATTGAAAGCGCTGTTTTCGATGAGACCAAACCCAACCCCACTACCAGCAACGTCGAAGCGGGTCTGGCGATGATCAAGGCCAACGGCTGCGATTGCGTTATCTCGCTGGGTGGCGGCTCGCCCCACGACTGCGCCAAGGGCATCGCGCTGGTCGCTGCCAACGGTGGCAGCATCAAGGATTACGAAGGGGTGGATCGCTCCGCCAAACCGCAACTGCCGCTTATCGCCATCAACACCACCGCCGGTACCGCCTCCGAGATGACCCGCTTCTGCATCATCACCGACGAAGCGCGCCACGTGAAAATGGCCATCATCGACAAGCACGTTACCCCGCTGATGTCGGTCAACGATCCCGAGCTGATGCTGGCCAAGCCGGCTGGTCTCACCGCCGCCACCGGTATGGATGCCCTGACCCACGCCATCGAGGCCTATGTCTCCACCATCGCCACCCCGGTGACCGATGCCAGCGCCGTGATGGCCATCGAGCTGATTGCCAAGCACCTGCGCACCGCAGTTCACCATGGCGATGACCTGCATGCCCGCGAGCAGATGGCCTATGCCCAGTTCCTGGCCGGCATGGCCTTCAACAACGCAAGCCTTGGCTACGTGCACGCCATGGCCCACCAGCTGGGCGGTTTCTATGACCTGCCCCACGGTGTCTGTAACGCCGTGCTGCTGCCCCACGTTCAGGCGTTCAACGCCCAGGTGAGCGCGGCTCGTCTGAAGGATGTCGCCCGCTACATGGGGGTGGACGTGAGTGCCATGAGCGACGAACAGGGCGCCGCCGCTGCCATTGCCGCCATCAAGCAGCTGGCGCTGGATGTGAAGATCCCGGCCGGTCTGGAGCAGCTCGGCGTCAAGGCCGATGACTTCGATACCCTGGCCAGCAACGCCCTGAAAGATGCCTGCGGCTTCACCAACCCGAAACAGGCCAGCCACGAAGAGATCGTCGCCATCTTCCGCGCGGCGATGTGACCCTGTTAACACCTTGAATATCGAGGGGCCGATCAGGCCCCTCTTTGCATTATTTCGTCAACACGACATCGTTGATGGAGCTCGCCAACCGGGTCAGCACAGTACGAATATTGCTTTTGGTTGCTTTGAAGGCCAGGGAGCGATCACTGGCACACTGGGCCACGAAACGGGTATCCCCTTCGAATGCCACCGTGTAGATCTGGATCCCCTTGCGTTTCATCTCCCGGCATAACAGCAACTGCTTGCGATCCCGCAATGCCGCCTCGGACCCCATGTGTTCCCCATCGGAAAACAGCACCATGATCTTGCGGTTATCCTGCAACCCATATGGGCGCGGTAAAGCTGCCGCCCCCTGCCGCCAGCGTCCCTGCCACTCTGGTGAAAGCAGCCGCCAACCCCACATCACCCCCTCTGCCGTGTTGGTATTGAATGCGGCATAGAGGGTATCAAGCGCCTGACGATAGTCGGCACGGGTCGCAAGATGAGGCTGGATCGGACTGACCCCGCAATCCGGATCATCGAAGATGCCGAGCTTGTCACGGCGGTTCTCCAGATAGCGGTCCAGCGGATTATCTTTGGGCGCAAAGGCCAGCAAGGACGTCCCATCGCCATAACGGGCAATGGGGGGAGGCTTGGTGCTGTAAAAAAGATGGGGCCTCAGTTCATCCCGCGGGGCTTGCTCCAGTTTGCGGATCCAGCCAGGAGTCACTTCCACCACCCGGTCGATACCATCCACATGCTCCGGCAATCTGGCACAGAATGCCTTGCGTTGGCGCCCCGGCACCTCCCGCGACAACAGATTGAGCCAACCACGCTCCTCTGCGAGCGTCCGCAACCCGAAGGGAAACTCAATACTTTCGGGATGAAACAGCTCGGGATGATCGCCGATATTGACCAGCCCGGTGGCTGGAATGATGCTGACCACCCGATCCTGATTGCGCCGCTCGCGACCAAACAGCACCTCGCCAAACTCGACAAGGCCCTGCTTGATTGCCTTCATGGGGGCACCTGACATGGAATTGGAAATATCCAGCACCAGCGCGACTTCGATCCGGCTTCGTGCACTGCTGGCACGCGCAGCCGCCGCAATCGGCATCCCCTCCTCCCCTTCATCTATCGCCGAGAGATCCATCAGAGCGGGCACTTTTCCCTGCAAGATCACTTGCGCCCCCTGCTCTCCCTGGTTCAGGCGGGGAGTAGCCACCTGCAGGTTACGCCCGCTCAGATTGGCCTGCATCAGCGCCTGGGCATCTTGCAAGGTTGTATCGCTATCTGCCGCAGAGTAGATGACTGCATCGGCAGCGGCGCTGAGCAGACTCTGGCCGTTGTAACCGCGCACCAGCTCGATGGCGACCCCGGTCAGCGCCAATACCCCGACCAGCATCAATGCGAATGCCGGAGATAAGCCGCCACGCTGTTCAGACAATAGTGGCATCAGTGAACCTCCTGAATAAAGTGGGTGGTCAACGCACGATCGCCCCACAGGCGGCTAAACATGCCCCCCCCGTCCACATCCGGGCGATAGCAGAGGGTCACCCGCATCAAGGTGCCAACCCGCAACGGCGGCCAATTGCCCTGCCCGGCACAGCCACTTCCCTGCAACATCGGCAACAGTTCACCACTGGCGCTGTTGTACTGCTCTATGGTCAACGCCGCTTGCCCACCATGCAGAGCCGCCAGTTGCTGCTGCACAAATCCTTGATAAAACGCCAGCTGGGAAACTGCCGCCGTATCCTGCGTGACCCCTTGCTGGGTCACGATCTGCGTCACGTTATAGGCCACATTGTGCAACCGCTGTTCAAGGCGCAGCAGTTGCAATGCCTCGTTGCCAAAACTGAGCAGGGCCAGCAGCGCGGGGATAAACAGCATCGCCTCGATGCTGATGCTCCCTCTGTTTTGTGCGGGTCGAGAGATGGTTCTGCTCATCCTGCACCACCTGCCGGCAACCGGTCAGTCAACAACAACAAGGTGCTCTGATAACCCAGCTGGCGATCGGCTACCAGCCAGCTCGGGGTCAGCAGCAAACGGGGGCGAAGTCTGGCAGTCACCTCCAGCACGGGATCGGCCGGCGCACGGGTGTCACTGCCAGGATCCAGCCCCCCCTCTTGTTGCCCCAACATGGCTGCAAGTGACACATGATGCCTGACTGTCACCTCCACCCCGGCCAATTCACCGTGCCCTTGCTTGAGTAACCGCTCCCGAATAGCGCCAGCCAAGGGGATACGCCCTGCGGCCGACTCGGCCTGCAGCTCCCGCAATGCAGCGCGCAGGCCATACTCCAGGGTGCTGTATTGCAGCTGTATCCGCAGCACATCCACCACCAGCAGCAACAACGCCAGCAGCAGTGGCAAGATGATCACCAGTTCGATGCTGGCCACGCCACGCTGATGATTCACACAGACTGCCCTCTGAGTTGCGCCTTGAGCAGACGGATATCGTGTTCCAGCTGGCTGGCACTGAGAAAGCGCGACAGGATGAGGCGAGCCTGAGGTTCATTGCCCTCGGCCAGCAGCAGCAGGGCGTAGTTCATCTCCACCTGGGGTGGCAGACTCTGATAATGCAGCAGCGGCTCGAAGGCCTGACGAGCTGCGACCCGGTTACCCTCCATCAGCCAGCCCAATGCCAGATTGCCGCGATAGTCAGGCTCATCCGGAGCAGCGGCGACCGCCGCCTCAAACAGCGCACGCCCTTTGGCAAACGCCCCCTGCCGCAGACTGGCTACCCCCAGTCCATTGCTGAGCCGGGCCCGTGCCAGCGGTGTCAGCTCCGGCAAGGCTAGCCCTTGACGATAAGCGGTTGCGGCCTCCTCCGTACGACCATCATCGAGCAGGAACTTGCCCAGATAATTGGCCGCCTCCGGTGCCTGCTTGCCAGCGCGGTCTAGCAGCTGTTGCAGACCATCGCGCGCGGCCTGCTTTTTATCTTGCTGATAACGGGTTCGCGCCAGCATCAGCTGCGCCTCTTCCAGCGAGGCATCACTGCTCAAGAGCGCCAGATAGAGGCGTTCAGCCTTCTCATACTGGGCAGAATCAAAAGCGGCCTTGGCCACCGCCATGCCATTGCTTTGACTCTGCGCCGATGCATCACCATGGCTGCTGCATCCCGCCAGCAGAAGCAGCAAGATAAAAATGAGGTAATAGCTCGATTTCATATCCGATTCCATCGCCTGCTCAACGCAGGCTGTTGATCAACAAATTGAGGGTGGGGGCAATGATCAGCACCAGCATGGGCAACATGATGAGCGCCATCTGGATGAGGGTGATCTTGCCCGGTAGGGAGCCAGCCTGCTCCTCCAGTGCCAGTCGTCGCATCTGGCGCGCCTCCTGACTGATGGTGCGCATGGTCTCGGCCAATGGCGACCCGTACTGCTGAGCCATCTGCAAGGTGTTGGCGAGACGCTCCAGCTCGGGCAAGCCGGTCCGCCAGGCAAGCCGTGCCAGACAGCTGGCCTGATCGCCGCGCATCTGGATCTCGGCATGAGTACGCAAGAATTGCCGGGCAAGCCCCGGCTCCAACGCCTCCAGATAGTGACCCACTCGCAGCAACGCCCGATCCAGCGCAAGCCCCGCCTCGACACTGATCACCAGCAGGTCGATGGCATCAGGCACCACCTTCTGCTGAGCCGCCTTGACCTTGCGGGCCCGCCACTGCAGCCAGCGCTCCGGCAAACCGGCCCCTACCACATAGGCCATCAGTACCCACATCAGGGTGAATCCATCGGCCGGGGCAACCAGCAGGCGCCATGTCAGCACCATGATGGCCAACCCCAGCCCCCCCAGCAGCTTGGCACCCCGTAACCGGTCAAAACCCTGGCTGGCAAAGATCCCGGCTTGTGCCAGTAACTGCTGCAAGCGTGCCTGCTCGCGGCTGCCCACCGGATAACCGCGGCCGCACCACGCCAGCCACTCACGCCCCGGCACCTTTGCCGCGGCAAGAGTGGCATAACGGCGACACTGTTGTTGCCACTGTTGCTGTTGCCGGTAACCGTACCAGCCCGTCACTGCGGCAAGCGCAAGCGATAGCAGTGCCAATGCGAATAGTTGGGTAACAGCCATGACCTACCCCTGCAGACGCGTGAGCCGGCGGATAAGCCAGAGCCCCACCGCCACGCTGAATGAGACATACCCCATCACCCACTGGCCGCTGGCCGTGGTCATCAGATAGGTAAAGTGCTCCCGCCCGGTACTGAACAGCACCAGCAGGATGATGACAGGCAGAGCGGCCAATACCTTGGCAGAGTTGCGACTCTCGGCGGTGATGGTCTGGATGCTGGCCGCCAGGGTCTGACGGGCACGCAGGGTTTCAACCAGTTGTGCCAGCACGTCGGAGAGGCGACCACCGGTCTCTTGCTGCAGGCTGAGCACTATGGTCAGAAACTGGAACTCGGCCACCGTGACCCTGCTTGCCGCCTGTCGCATCACCTGCGCCACCGGTTGCCCCACCTGCAACTCGTCGTGCATCTGGGCAAACAGCCGTGACATCAAGCCGCGCTGCTGCCGTGCCACTTGCTGGAAAATATCGGCCAGCGGCGCCCCCACCCGCAGCGCCCGGATCATCCCGTCAATCACCTCGGGCAGGCCGGTGCGAAACTGCTCCAGCGCCCGCTGTTGCAGCTGTTGATAGAGCAGCAGACCAAGCAGCAGCGCGCCACCAACCGCCAGCAACAACGCCAGCCAAAGCGGCATGCCATTGGCGACCAGCAAGATGCAGGCTAGTGCGGCGCCTGCCGGCCCCTGCCAACACCAGCGAGTCAGTTGTTCCTGCCCCACCATGGTCACCATCTGCTGATACCACTGGGGCAAGGGACGCGCCGCCTCCCGGGACTCCGGTTGCCCGCCATAACGCTGGCTCTGTTGCAGCCAGGCTTCACGCCGACTCTGCCACTGCCAGAGCAGCAGACAAGCCGCCCCCCAGCCAAGGCAGACGGATAACAGCATACTCATGCGCCCTCCTCCCCATCTTCATCCATGCACGCCTGCAACTCGGCTAGCAGGCCCGCTTGACGAGCCTTTTCTTGTACCCCGGCCGAGAGCGGATGGGCCATGAAGCGCCCCTGCAACTTGCCATGCAGCTCGGACTCCAGCACGAAACGAAACACCGGTTGCATCCTGATCTGGCCTCCCTCCAGCGCCGTGATTTCACTGATGGCAGTAATGCGGCGCTGACCATCGCGCATTCGCTCCAGTTGCACCACCAGATCCACCGCGCTGGCGATCTGGGCCTGAATGATCTGCTCGGAGAGGCGCTCCGCCCCCATCTGCAACATGTTGGTCAGGCGCAGCAACGCATCTTCCGGGGTGTTGGCGTGCAGGGTGCAGAGTGAACCGTCATGGCCGGTGTTCATCGCCTGCAGCATGTCGAACGCCTCGGCGCCGCGCACTTCCCCCAAGATGATCCGGTCCGGCCGCATCCGCAGCGCATTTCGCACCAGCGCCCGCACACTCACCTCCCCCTTGCCTTCGGCACTCTCGTTGCGCGTCTCCAGCGGTACCCAGTGCGGCTGTTCAAGAGAGAGCTCGGCGGCATCCTCAATGGTGATGATCCGCTCGTCGTCGTTGATGTGCTTGCTCAGGGCGTTGAGCAGGGTGGTCTTGCCCGACCCCGTCCCCCCCGAGATCAACACGTTGAAACGACTGCGAGCAGCCAGACCTAGAAAGCGGGCCATGGCATCCGACAAGGCCCCTTTCTCCACCAGATGAGCCAACGTCAGGCGGCTACTCGGGAATTTGCGAATGGAGATGGAGGTGCCGCACAGGGCGATAGGCGGTGCAATGACATTGACCCGGCTGCCATCGGCCAGACGGGCATCCACCATCGGGGTGGACTCATCCACCCGCCGTCCCACCGCATTGACGATCCGCTGCGCCACATTGAACACATGCTGACGGTCGCGAAAGCGCACCCCTGATAACACCAGCTTGCCGTGCCGCTCCACATAGACCTTGTCCGGACCATTGACCAGAATGTCCGACACCTCGGGATCATCGAGCAGGGGTTGCAGCGGCCCGACCCCCACCATCTCGTCCACCAGTTGCCGCCCCAGCAGGAGCAACTCCTGACGGTTGTAAGGGAGCATGCGGCGGCTCGAGAGCTGATCGAGAGCATTGGCGACCCGCTCCAGCAATGCATCACGGGGCAAGGTGGCTGCCACCGAGGGCTCCACCAGATCGTAAAACGCCTCGCGCGCCGCCTCAGACATGGTCAGCAGCGCCCCTTGTACCGGCGGCTGCCGATTGCTGGCTTGTCCGAACATCAGCGCAATCCTCCCCGGCGGCGTCCCGCTGGTTGAGTGCCAACCAGCTCGGCTGCCAGCCACTTGATTGCTCGGGCCAGTTTGCTTTTTTGCTTGATAAGCGCCATGCCGGCCCGCTCGGCTCGCACAAAGGCGCCGTGGTCATAAGGCAACACGGCGGCATGAGGTTGACCACAGACCCGCTCCAGCTCCGTGGCGGGCACTCGCCCCGCCTTGCCGCGGCAATGGTTGCCTACCAGCAGGTGACGTTGAGCCTGCCCCCCTTTGGGCAAGTTCCCCAACAGTCGCAATGCCGCCAGACTGAAATCGTGCAACCAGATCACCACATCTGCCTCTTGCAGCAAGGTGCGTAACCCATGGCTGCGCAGGTCCGGCACATCGATAATGAGGGTGCTGTAGTGCTCCGCCATCATATTGACCGCGGCCACCAGCTGCTCGGCGCCGAGCACCAGCTCAGCACCCTCGTCATAGAAAAGGAACAACCGCGACCCGAGTTGATGAGCGGTGTGGGCCAGCAGGGTGCCATCTAACCGATCGGTCGCCTGCCACCACTGCTCGCCGGGCGAGGCATAGTCGCTGCCCAGCAAAATGGGGTGACGGCTGTGATAAAGATTGAGATCCAGCAGGGCCACCTGACGGTGATGCTGCTCTGCCAGCTCCAGTGCCAGATTGGCGCAGACAGTACTGGTGCCCACGCCACCCGCGGCCCCCACGACACAGATCACTCTCCCTTTACGCAAGGAGGTCACCAGCGGCACCCCCAGCAGACGCAACAGACCTGCACGAAGCGCATCAGGATCCAGCGGCGCCGGGTAGTAATCATCCACCCCCACCGAGATCAACCAGCGAAACAGGGCAACATCCCCCCGCTCCCCCAGCAGCACCAGCCGCATCTGGGGTGGACAACATTCGGCAAGCGCCGCCAGATCGGCCGCCAGCGTCTGCTGATTTTCCACCTCCACCAGCAGGATATCGGGCGCACCGTGAGCCAGACAGTGCGCTCTGGCCTCCGCCAGAGAGCCCGTCAGCTGCAGGTGCTCCACATCGCTCAACCCGGCCATCACCCGCTCGACCCCGGCACTCAAGGCGCGCTGGCGCGTCACGGCCACCAGCCGTTTGGCTTGTTCACTCATGACTTACTCCCCGGTCGTCTGCTGTTTCTTGGCTGATTTGGCCTTGCCCTGATAGAGGCGCTGTACCGCGCCGGCATCGAGGGCGCTACCACTGCCGTCATAACGGGCACCACGAGCCCAGTGCTCGCCATGGCTTTGGGCACGATATTGATTGCGCAGCACCAGACAGGCGCTGGCAGGGGCTGACACCCCGCCTCTGGCATAACGGCAGCTATCCGGCTGCAAGGTGGCATCGAGTTGCACCTGATAGTCACCTTGCCCGGTCGGGGTGAAGATGAGCCGGGTATCGAGCGCCAGCCACTGAGCCAGCTGCTGGCGCAGCGCCTCCGGCGTTGGCGCATGGCTTGCTGGCTGCGGCCCGCTGATCTGCAGCGTGACGGTGCCCGCCTCCAGCCGATTGGCCAAAGGGGCCAGTTGCCATTGCAACTGCTGTTGCAACTGCGACGGGGCAACCCGGAATTGCAACTGATCCTTGAGAGGGGAAGCCGGAGGTGGAGTGGTACAAGCCAGTAGCGGCAACGTCATGGCCAGCAACAGCGTCTCTTTCAACATGGTCATCCTCCTCAGTAGCTGTAGCCATAGTTGCCGAACAGGCGGGTTGTCTGCGCCGCCGGCGATTGGGTTGACCCCATGTCGGTGAAGAACAGTCGCTCGAAGCGACTCGGAGCCCGATAGTGATCCAGCGGCGTCGACAGGGAGAGGGGATCGCTGGTGGGCTGCACCAGACGGGCGGTGGCGATGATCACCAGCTCGCTCTCCTGATTTTTGAAGCTGTTGCTGCCAAAGAAGGGGGCCAGCCCGGGGATCTCTCCCAGGAAGGGCAGCGCTTCGTTATTCTGGTTGCGATGGCTGCGCACCAAACCTGCCAGCGCAAAGCTCTGGCCGTCAGCCAGCTCGATGGTGGTGGTGGTACGACGAGTCTCGATGCCCGGTACCACGACCCCGGCAATGGTGACGCTGTTCTCCCGGCTCAGGGTCGATACTTCCGGGGAGACCGTCAGGCTGATGCGATTGTTATCCAGCAGGGTCGGGGTCAACTCCAGCGAGATGCCGAACTTCTTGAACTCAATCTCGGGCCCGTTATCCCCGTTGCCAACCGGAAAGGGGAACTCACCGCCGGACATAAAGGTCGCCGCCTCTCCCGATTTGGCCGTCAGGTTGGGCTCGGCCAATACATTGACCAGGCTGTTTTCTACCAGCGCATCGATGATGGCGTTGATGTAGACCACATCTTTCTTGCCAGTCCAGCTGCCTCGCTCCAGCGGCTTCGGGAAACGGTTACCCGGCGAGACACCCAACTGCAGATACTCCCCCATCGCGCTCCAGCGCAGTCCCAGCTGTTCACTGGTAGTACGCTGCATCTCGACGATGCGCACCGATATGTTGATTTGATCCGATCCGGCCAGTCGCAGCTGGTTGATGACATTGGCGTACTGACCGCTGCCCCCACCGGCGACTGCTGCACCTTCATCCTGATTACCCGCCTGAGGCGAAGGGGCCATCACCGTACTCTGGGCGACGGATTGCGGTTGCAGTCCCTTGGCAAAGCCTTCCACCATGCTGAGGATTTCATGCGCCTGCAGCGGGCTGGTCACCTCTCCTGCTACTACGATGGCACCGCCCGACTCGCTAAAGGTGAGCCGGCTCTGGGGGAAATGCTGACGGGCCAGCTGTTCAAGCGGTGCGAGGTCAGCAACGACGGTTACCCGATAGTGACCCAGGGTTCGGCCATCGAGTGCAGTCACCACCAGATCGGTGTTGCCCACCTTGCGGCCATAGATCAGCAATTGCTGATCAGAGGGGCTGTGCACTCTGACCAACTCCGAATTGGCGACAAAGGCATCCAGCACAGGTTCATCAAAATTGAGCAGAGTGGATTGCTCGGGAGTGAGCGTCAGGCTCTCGGCGGCTGCGGCCCAGAGCGGCAGCATGGCGAGCAATATGGCAAATGTTCGCAACATCATTTCCTTTCTGTGTTGATTAGGGTTGACGGGTTCGGTCGTTGCCGTCGCCATAACTGATCTTGACCCCGTGACCTGGAATGGCTCTCGGGTTCTGGCCGCGAGCGACCTGTTCAGCCCATATCAGACTCCCCTCCGGCAGCGCCATCGCAGGGCTGCCCGCCGGTGCGCTCTGTGCCGAACGCAGCACCAGAGCCAGCTCTCCCAAGCGATGTGCCAGCAACAAGCGTGCTGCCGCCCGAGGGGGCAACTCGAAGGTGACAGCGACCTGGTCGAAATTATCCTGTGCCGCAGGATTGCCGTTGAGCGCGGCGATATCGGTCACCTGGGCATCGATGGCCAGCAGCTTGATATCGGTCAGAATGATCTCGACCGACTGATTGCTGGTTACCTCTGCCCCTTGGGCATTGTGTTGACGCGCATGCTTGCTGGTGAGGATCACATCCACCCGGTTACCGGGCCGGATCAGGCCGTGGCTGGCCGCCTCCCTCCCCAACGCCAGGGTCACCGCTCGCATGCCCGGCGCCATCATGGCGGAGAGATAGTGACTCTGCTCGGGACGAACCAAATCATCGGCAGAGACGATCTGGCCCGCCTCCAGCGTGCGGGTCACCAGACTCCCCTTGAGGGCCTTGGTATCGGTAAAACCAAACAGAAATAGACCCGGCAGGTTCCTCTCTTCGGCTTCGGGAAGGGCTTGCCAGCCCAGATCTTCGGGATGGATGAAAGAACCGGCCTGCACCCGATGGGTGGCAACCAACACTTGGGCCACCCGATCCGGCGCCAACGATTCTGCTGGCGGATCCTGTGAGGACGTACCGCTCTGCGGCGCAGGTTCAGCTGGCCACAAGGTAGCCAGCATCGCCGCCAGCACCAGCAGTGCAGCGATAAGCAAAAAGAGTTTCTTCATAAGGTGTGACTACATAAATAGAGGTGTGGTCAGAGCTGTCGCCCAGAGGATGGCAACCCCATAAGGCACAGTAGTTGGATTGGGTGAAGGGCGCAGGCGGCTATGGATAAAACACACCAGGCTGAGCAGGCCACCGGAGAACGCCATCAACAGCAATAATTCGGGCCATTGCTCGCCTGCCCCATAGAGGCAGACCGCCAGCAACTTACTGTCCCCGGCGCCACACCAGCCTCGGTGATAGGCAACCAGCCCCAACAGCAAGGTCAGTATGGCCAACACCAGTGACAGCGGATTGAACGGCAACAACCAGCCAACCCAGAGAGCCAGTACCAGCACCGCCAGATTGGGGATCCGCCGTTCGAACAGATCACTGACCAGACACCAGCAGGCCATCAGTATGGCGAGCCATTGCCCCCACGCCATCACTTGCCAGCCGCGTCCATATTCAACCCGGCAACGATAGCGGTGAACTTCTCTTTCAACGCCGTGATGAAGATCCCGTCCGAGCCAAATATGGCCAGGATCCCGGCCGCCAACCCGGCAGCCAGGATGCCGTACTCAATGGCCGTGGCACCGCTTTCATCCTTCAGGTAGTCACGAAGGTAATCCCAAACTCGCATCGTCATTTTTTGTCCCTGTTTTTTTATGCCTGAAATTAAACAACGACAAGATGATATTGAGATCGCGAACGAGAATCAATATCATTATCGCGAAATGAAATAATTCGCAGAGTGAATTTGCAAATTTAACGAAGTTAACAGCAAAAGCATCTGCAATGAGTTTCATGTGCGCGCTAAAAACCGGACTTGGCAGATTAATAATCTAAACAACAATAACGGAGTCGAACGTGTTCAGGACAACGAAACCACTGCTATTGCTCCTTTGCTGCGCCACATTGTTGGCATGCAAGGCAGAGCTGGGCCGCCCCGAGCAGGCGGGAAATAACGCAAGCAACAGCGGAGGAAGCGGTAGCAACCAGCAACCCACCACACCGGATAGCGGAAGTGGCAACAACCCGGGCACTGCGGGAGGTACTGCCAGCGGAGGAAGCACCAGCAGTAGCAGCGGAGGGAGCTCAGGTAGCGGCTCGGGAACAACGTCACCAGACCAATCGGGCCAACCAACAACGGAGACGACACAACCCGCCCCACCCACTTCGCTGGATCTGGCCGGCGCACTGCCGCTGACTCACGAACAGGGTGGGCAATTTGATATTCAGCTCTGTGCCGACAAGGTCTGCGTCACCCAGAGCGCTCAGGCTGATGGCAGTTTCGGCTTCAAACTGAAATTGAGCCAATGGCCACAAGACAAGGCGCTGCGCCTTGTCGCCAGCCACCGTCAGAACAGCGGGCTATCCCTCAGCAGTGAATTGCCTGCGCTGACACAACTGCTCAAACAGGATCAAAACGGGGATGGCATCATCACCGAGCAAGAGAGCCCTCGCCTGCACCTCTCCCCCATGCCGCTGGCATATCAGAGCATCATGGCAGCGCTGCAAAAGCAGGAGGGAAAACAGGATGTCTCTGGCCAGCTCTTCAGTGACCCTCATCTCAATCACCGTTTTGCCCGAGATCTCACCGCCTTGCTGCAGTTGACCCTGAACGGCGATATGCCGAACCCGGCCCAGCAACTCAGTGCACTGGCAACTGCACTGGTCAGCCAGCAACAGTCCAACCCGACATCCACCCTGTTTGCACACCTGACGATGCTGGCCACCAGCCAAGGCACAACATTACCTGACGACGCCGAAACCCGGCTGAACGATGCCCTCGCTGCCATGGAGAAACTGGATACCCGCACAGCGACCTACAAGCTGCTCACCACCTTCTATCCACAGCGTCAACTGACCTTGCTGGGACAATTCCCCTCTCGTCTGAGCGAAGCATCGGTATCGGTAGAGATTGGTGCCAACCCCAACCACGATGGGCTAGATGCTGGCTATTATTTCAAACCCGAACGCCCCATTCGGCCACAACGGCTTGCGGTGATGGCACAGAGTGGCCGGATGCAAGAGTCTCTGCCCATCGAACAGGGCAACCAGTACAACATCACTCTCACGCTCGCTGACCTCAACAACAGCTTTGCCAGTTGCAAACCGGGCAGCAGCGAGACCAGTGATGATCTGATGGAAGACACCCTGACCCTGGTGGTACAGGATGCCAAGAGTGAGGTGGAACTGCGCTCGGTGCTTGGCTCTTTCTGCGAGCTGGTCAAGCGCGATGAAAATCGCGATGGCATGCTCGGCGCCAGCGAATACCCGCGCCTCAATGTGGGCTATACCACCACGGCGCAGTGGGCTTTGCTGCTAAAAAGCACCCTCAACCCGAGCACGGGCTCTGCCATGTCAGGCTGGCAAGCATGGACCCTTGATGAGCTGACCCAAAAATTCAATGCCCTCCCGAGGCATCAACTGGAGATGCTAGCCGCCATGATTGCCCTGCAAGCAGAGGGGGAGCTTTGGAACCAGCCCGTCAACCTCATCGAGGGCAGTGCTTTTCATCTGCAACTGCTCAGCTGGCTGGAGATGAACATGACAAACGAATATGGCCTCTATGGTCGCAATAATGTCATCCCGGATATCTTCAAACTACAAAGTGCCATCAGCGACAATAGCGGTCTTGGCCCGCTGTTCAATGTCAGTACCGACAAGAACATCTCCCATCTGCTCAAGGATGCCGCAGCGTTCATTCGCAATTCAGAGACAGATGCACCTCTCTATCCCAGCAACAGCACGCCGGGAAACTGGATCACTCTCTACCCGAATAGCCCAATCGCCCCGGTTTGCCAGCAGGAAGTGTTATCAGATCAGGTGATCGGGCTGGCAATCCTCGGCCAGGGGAAAGAGCGTAATGGCAATCACTGGGTGACACTGGGCTGGTTGCCCCAAGCGGGCGTTTCCCGCTATCAGATCGGTTGGGGAGAGACGCCGTTTACCCGGATGGATAAGGCCGGACAGTTGCGTAGCAGTGAACAGACCCGCATTACCTTGAACGGACTGCAACCCTATCGAAATTATCAGATCCGGGTCATGAGCGAGGGGGGCACCATCAGTGCCCCACTGTCCTACCGGGCCGGCCAGCTGCATGTGGCCGATACCCGTATCACTCACAGCATGGGGCTGGATGATGGCAAGCGTGGTCGGGATCTGGATAGCCGCTGCGATCCCTTGAGTGGACAAGCGGTCAACAGCAATCTGGATGGAGTGCTCGGCGCTCGCTACATCAAGCTGGACAACCGGGGAGAACCCCTGCCACGCCAGGATCTCTCCTACAAACAGATGCCGTTTGCCTGCGTGGCCGACGCCCTGAGCGGGCTGGTATGGGAGACCAAGGTACAACACAAGGATGGCGAATCTTCCCTGCACGATGACAAGAGCCTGTTTGCCTATGACGATATCCAGAGCAACAACGCCTTCAACGGCAGCTGCTATGACCCGCAAAGTGGCGCCCTGGCCAGTGACCGCAGCCGCTGCAATCTGAAACGCCAGATAAGCCAGGTCAACCAGAGCAAGCTGTGCGGCCTCTCCAACTGGCGCGCCCCCAGCCAGCAGGAGTTCTACGGCATCATGACCCTGACCCGGGATAACCCCATTGCCCTCGATACCCGCTACTTCCCGCTCTATTCAGGTTTGCAATACACCTATGGCAAATGGCAGGAGCTGGAGGGGATCTTCTACGGCTTCTGGACCTCGGATGTGATGCCGGTCAGTCGTACCAACAGCACTTGGGCAAAAGATGATGGCGGGCCTGATGCATATGAAGTTCGCCCGGATACCCAGCTGCGTGGCAGCGTTGCCCGTCAGTATCAACCCCACTACGTCATGCTGGTGAGCGATGGCTTCAAGGTCACAGGAGAATAAAATGTACCACTCTCTCTTCCCCTTATTACTTGCTGCCGCCCTGTTGCCGGCAGCAAGCCTGGCCCGTGAATGCCTGCCTGGCTATCAGGACGATGATACCCGTTTCGTTAGCGAACTGATCGACACGGCCGAAGGCAAGCTGCAGGTAGTCAATGACAGAGCCACCGGTCTGCAGTGGCTCTACTGCCCCTACGGTCAACAAGTCAGTGATAATGGCTCTGGCTGCGAGGGCATGCCCGAGGTGATCAACAGCAGAGCAAGCCAGAGCGACAACCCCTTGATGACCATCATCGTGCAAGCCAACGACCGGCTTGACCCCCCTGCACAACCTTGGCGGGCCCCAGACATCAAGGAGCTGTTTACCCTCTACAACCCTCAGTGCCAACCTGCTACCTACAGCGCAGTGGGCTTTCCAGACCCTCAGCTGGCCGCGGACACTGAAACCCTCAAACAGCGTGCGTGCGAAGCCAGATATGATCCGGAGACCAATGAATATATTGAGCCGACCGAAGAGCAGGCACAGGCTTGCAACAAGCTCACCGAGCAAAGCAATGCCTTAACCAGGCTCCAGTTTATTTCTGACAGTTCCTCTGGAGATGGATACAACTACCTGCAGTTCGAACCATCACATGAAGTGTTTCATGACGGCGGCTACAGTGCACCTATGCTTAGGCTCGTCAGGCCAATCCCTAGCCACAGTGAATGATGCCGTGCTGGCCAAAGGGGGGTAACTCCCTTTGGCTATTTTTGCCTTGGCTTTTTACTTCCGCCAAGGGAGTAGGTATGATTCGGCCAGCGTAAAAAGACTTGAATGGATGATCTGAACTCGATATGCGGATGAAACACCTGATTGCCGCGGCCCTGACCGCCCTCACCCTCTCCGGTTGCAGCCTGGTCTATCGTATCGATATTCCCCAAGGCAACTATGTGGAACAAAAACAGGTCGACAAACTGCGCCAGGGGATGACCCGCGAGCAGGTCAGCTATGTACTGGGGACCCCCATGCTGCGCGACGGCTTTGACCCCAACACCTGGTACTACCTCTATGAATTCCAGCCAGGCCACGGCGACAAGGAGCGCAAGGAGCTCACCGTCACCTTCGCCAATGACAGGCTGACCACAGTGACGGGTGACTTCCCGCTGCCAGCAGCTTTCAATACCCCACTCTGATATCCCGCAAAACCGGCCTCGCGCCGGTTTTGTTTTATCCAGCCCCGCGTAATTCATCCTGCCCGTGATCCTGTCAGGGGATGCAGTGTCATCTCCCCCATTGCAGCTGCTCGCAAATTGCCTGATGCTGATGAACAGCCACCATGGCATCAACACCATCGAATGACACAGGGAGCATCCCCATGAGCCGGATCCTGATTGCCGGAGCCAGCGGCCTGATCGGTCGCGAACTGGTGCAGCAACTGCCTGCCGAACATGAACTGACCCTGCTCTGTCGCAAGCCGGGCAAGGAGGCGCACCACTGGCTGCCGGTCAATTTTGATGATCTGGCCAGCGTCACCCTCTCCCGCCCGGTGGATATCGCCTTCTGTGCCCTCGGCACCACCCGTAGGGAGGCGGGCTCTGCCGAGGCGTTTCGCCGGGTCGACCTCGACTATGTGATCGCCTTTGCCGAACTGGCCCGCCGCCACGGCTGTCAACGCCTCATCGTGGTCTCAAGCATGGGAGCCAGCGCATCGTCCCCGGCGCTCTATCCGCGTACCAAGGGGGAGATGGAGCAGGCCCTGCTGGCCCAATCCTGGCCACGGCTCGCCATCGTGCGGCCCGCCATGCTGCTCGGGGATCGCCAGCCACCGCGCCGCTCGGAGCAGATCTTTCAAGCTATCTATCCGCTGTTTCGGCCGCTGCTGGTGGGCAAGCTCGCCCGCTGGCGCGCCATCGAGGCCCGTCAGGTGGTTCGCGCTATGATCGCCCTCTCGAAACTGCCCGCCGGGTGCGAAATTGTCGAAAACGAGCAACTGCTGGCTCTCTGAGCTCGCTCTTCCCCACTACTTACGCACAGTGCTGCAAAAACAGAGCCGCAAAAACAGCAGGGCAAGCCAATTGGCTTGCCCTTTGTTTATCTGTTGGCGAGGTACCCTGACCGCCTCTTGCCATCACAGGCCGCGCTCGACTGTCAGGGCAACATCCATCAACCGCAAATATGGTCGATAAAGGCGTCGATCTGCTCGCGGGTGCAGGCGGGGTTCATAAAGACCGCCTTCTCCCCGGCGATGTAGGAGTACTTGCCGCGGGCGTCATAGTCGGAGTGAGCCACCGCCTCCACCCAGTTGGTGTAGAGCCCCACCTTGCCGCGCCCCTTGAACAGGCTGCGGTGGTAATCGGTGTTGCGTTGCAGCCGCGCCTTGTAGTCAGGGTCGCTGGAGCGGGCCAGCTCGAAGGCGAACTCGGCTTCCGGATCGCCCACCCACTCGGGGTTGTAGATCTTGAAGCCGACACTCGGCCCCTGATTCTCCTGCGCCACCAGCTTGACGTTGCCGAGCTGGCTTAACCGGAAGCGGAAGTAATTGGCATTTTGCAGGCAGTGCGCCAGCACGGTGCGATACCCCTCCACTCCCATATAGTTGAGCGCCGCATAGGCCCCAAACAGGCCGCTCGCGCCGCGGGAGCACTCGATGGTGGATTGCAGGTGGGTCTGGCCCTGAATGTCCCGCTCGAAGTAGGAGAAGTTCTCCGGGTCATTCTCCATCGCCTTGAGGTCATCCTGCTCTTTAATCATCACCAGACTGGAGGTGTAGGGCACATAGCCCCACTTCTGGAAGTCGACAGTGAAGGAGTCGGCATATTTGAGCTCGGCAAAGCGCGCCACATTGCGCTCGATCCCGGCCAGGGTGGCGCTGTTGATGGCGAGCGGGTTGGCGGCAAAGTCGTAACCCAGGAAGAAGATCATCGACCAGCCGATGGCGGCATCGACGTGGATATGGGGCTTGACCGCAACCTCGAACTGCTCGCAGAGGCGATTGCGCAGCTCGAACACGGGTTTCACCTGATCCACCCCGAAGGTGTCGGTGGTGCCCATGGTGAGCATGATGGTGGGCACCACATGTTTCAGGGCAAAACAGGCGGTCAGGGTGCGCTCGAGGTGGTCGAGATCGATGTCGTTGTTCTCGCCGACCTGAATGCGGATGGTCTTGTTCTCGATGTCGACCCCGAGCAGGGAGAGGTTGGTGATGTTGGAGTAATGCCCCCCCTGGGAGTTGATGATGCGGTAATCCTGATAGTGGCCGAGCCCCTTGTGCTTGGCCTCGGGCAGGCTTTTGCGAATGCCGAGCAGGTAGCCATAGAGGTTACAAAACGTCCCCCCCTGGGTGAAGATGCCAGTGGCGCGAGCCGGGTCGTAACCCGCCAGCAGGGCAATCTGGCGCACCACCTTCTTCTCCAGCTCCTCGGCCACTCCGGCATATTCGGAGTAGACCAGATTGGGGTTGGCCAGAATACCCATCTGGGCGCCATAGATAGCGGGATCCGCCGACATGGTGATGACGTTCTCGACGCTGGAGGGGTTCTCCCAATCCTTTGACAAGGCGCCGGCAAACAGCAGCTCGGCCATCGGCTCGCCCGGAGTGCGCATGGTGGCGGGCACCGGCATGGTCTCGCAGAGATCGGCAAGGCGGGCGCGGCCATCGGGCCAGGCATTCAGACGGGTATCGGGAGCCAGACCACGGGCCCGAAATTCATTGAGGGTGGCGAATCCGGGCTCGCGAAAGACCGGCCAGAGATCGGGATTACGCGAGAAAAAGTTGGCTTTGACGGTGGCGAAACGGGCGGAAAAATCGGGGTGGACGGCATTGACGCTGTCGTCTTGAAGATAAACTAAGTCACTCATTTTTATACCATTAGTACAGCAAATGTGCGGCCGTTATACCCCTGTGCCAGCGGGGCCGACAGTGACAATATCTAATGGCCTACCCTACTTTTTGTCATGTATCAGTCATCACAAGGGCTGGCAAAAAGGCGCCTTTGAGGCGCCTCTTTATATTTCGTGATCTTGCTCCCATCCTGGTTGACAACGCACTAACGGACCGCCATCAACGCAGGGAGGCCAACAGCCACCGGGCAAACTCCGTCAACTCGCTCTGCTGCTGCGGAAAGGCCGCCAGCCAAGGCTGCAAGCGTGCGGCGACAGCGTCCGGTCGATAGCCGCAACCCGCCAGTTCGGCCGCCAGCAGATCAAACGGGGCCGGCTCCAGAGTATCGCTAAAAAGCTGCGCCCGGGTGATGACCCCCTTCTCCACATCAAAGTGCAACTCCACCCCGCCCCAGCTGAACCGCTCCTCCAGCAGATGGCTGAACGCCGGGGCATGACCGTAGTTCCACTCCCAACTGCGCTGACGGGCGAAGGTCTCGGCAAAGGCCGGCAAATCCGGCATCTGCGCCGGGGAGATATGCTCGGGCTCAACTCGCGCACCGTAATGGTGGAAGAAGGCCTCCTGCAGCGCCTCGCTCACCTGTTGATGGTCGATCCCCGGCAGCAGTTCGCACAGATTGGACACCCGGCTGCGCACCGAGGTGATCCCCTTGGCCGCCAGCTTCTTGGGGTCGGGGTTGAGGTAGTTGGCGAGCCGGCCGAGATCGGCGTCCAGCAGCAGGGTGCCGTGGTGGAACCCGCGATCCTGAGTCTCCCGATAGGCCGACCCCGATACCTTGCGATCCCCGTCAGGGGTCGCCACCAGCAAGTCGTTGCGACCGGAGGCAAACGCCTCGATCCCCAATCGCTTGAGCCCGTCCAGCACGATGGCGGTGGAGACGCTCTTGTCATACTCCGGCTTGCCCGCCATGAAGGTGAAACAGCTGTTGCCAAGGTCGTGGAACACGGCGCCACCACCGCTGCTGCGACGCGCCAGCGTCACCCCGTCCTCCTCCATCCGGCGGGTGTTGCACTCCTTCCACGGGTTCTGGGCACGGCCAATCACCACGGTATTGGCATTGCGCCAGAGGAACAGCACCCGCTGGCCGGGGTCCATCTGGCGGAAGATGCACTCCTCAACGGCCAGATTGAACAGGGGATCGTGAGAGTCGGAGACAAGCAGACGCAAGCGGGACATAAAAAGACCTTATCCGGAACTGGGGGCAACATGATAACACTGACGGGATACCATCACTGAGTTGTCGCACATTAACCGGTGCGCAGCAGCCGCGACACATTTGCGTCACACCTGACCGCCCCATAAAAGTATCTATTGATATAACGACACAGCTTGACGTGCAACCACGAAAAAAATGCAGTTTAGCCACAATGATAACGATAAAGACGGGAAAAAGTGGCTAGAATGCGACCACTTCGATAGGCCATATGACTCTCTTATTGGTCACATAACTTGCAAAAAAGCGGCATGTATCCATCCCGTGTGATGAACGACACAAAAATGACTTTCCAACCCCCCTGTACCCCATTGCAATCGCCTTTTCTCCCCTTGCAGGTGACACAAAATTGCTTGAATCTAGCCTAGACACCGCTCCCGAGAGAAACGTTGTATGACGGAGAACGCAGCCCCCCGCCAGCGCCTCAGCTGGTTTCTGCCAATGCTGGTCGGTATGGTCATCGCGACCCTGACCTCTCCCCCCGTGCGAGCCGGCGAGCAGGTCATCGTCCAGTTGCCTTGGCAACACCAGTTCCAGTTTGCCGGTTACTACGCGGCCATCGCCAAAGGGTTTTATCGGGAGGCCGGTCTGCATGTCACCCTGCGCGAAGCAGACTCCCGCACCGATGTGGTCAGCGAGGTGCTCTCGGGAAAGGCCCAGTTTGGCATCAGCGGCAGTGATCTGCTGCTGGATCGGGCTGCCGGTCGTCCGGTGGTGGTGCTCGCCGCCCTGCTGCAGCACTCGCCGCTGATCCTGCTCACGCTGGATCGGCCAGATATTCGCAACCCGGCCGATCTGGCCAACAAGCGACTGATGCTGGAGCCTGGCTCCAACGAGCTTCTGACCTACCTTTCTCACCAGACCCGCAGCCGCGACTGGGTCACCCTCCCCTACAAACAGGGGATAGAGGCACTGCTGGCGGGCAAGGTGGATGCCATCAGCGCCTACAGCACTACCGAGCCCTTCTATCTGCAGCAAAGAGGCATCCCCTATCGGGTCTTCAGCCCGCGCACCATCGACTTTGACTTCTACGGCGACAACCTGTTTACCTCCGAGCGGGAGCTGATCACCCGACAGGATCGGGTCTACGCCTTCCAGCAGGCCAGCCTCAAGGGGTGGCGCTATGCGATGGACCACCCCGAAGAGATGATCAACCTCATCATGGAGCAGTACCCGACCGGGGCTGGCCGTGAACAGCTGGAGTTCGAGGCTCGCGAAACCAGAGCGCTGATGCAGCCGGATCTGATCGAACCTGGCTACATGCAGCAGGAGCGCTGGCTGCAGATCGCCAAAACCTATCTGGAGGCGGGCATGCTCACGGTATTGCCCAACCTCGACCGCTTTATCTACGACCCGGCGCAGGAGCGGCTGCGCCAGCAACGGCAGCTGCTCGACAAGAGCGTGGCGGTGGCCATGCTCATCACCTTTACCCTGATGACCCTGCTCGGCATCTTCTTGCACCTCTATCTGCGCCTGCGCGAGGAGGCGCGGGATCGCCAGCGGCTGACCCGTGAACTGGCCCAGAGCGAACAGCACTATCGCTTCGTGGCGGAAAACAGTGCCGATGTGATCTGGACCATGGATGCCGCCAGCTTGCGCTTTCGCTATGTCAGCCCAGCCATCGCCCCCCTGAGCGGCTACGAGGCCCCCGAGCTGTTTGCCCTGCCCCTCAAACAGCTGCTGCCGGATGCCTCAAGGAAACTGCTGCGTGAGGAGATCTCCGCCACTCTGGAGGCCTGGCAGCGGGGGGAACACGATCAGACCCGCCGGGTCATTCGCACCCAGCTGCGCCACAAGGATGGCCATCTGGTGGCGACCGAGACCATCACCACCCTCCATGGCAACCACAATGCCCAGCCGGAGGCGATCCTCGGGGTCACCCGGGATATCACCGAGCGGGCAGCACGGGAGGAGATGATGCGCCGCCTCGCCTTCTACGATCCCCTCACCGGGCTGCCCAATCGCCGCTTGCTGCAACAACGGCTCAAGGAGCTGATGGAGCAGGAGGCACCCCGTCCGCTGGCATTGATGTTTATCGATCTCGATCACTTTAAGCCGATCAACGACACCTTCGGCCATGAGACCGGGGATATTCTGCTCAATATGGTGGCCGAGCGGATGAGCCACTGCGTGCGCAAACAGGATCTGGTGGCACGGCTGGGGGGCGACGAGTTCGTTATCTTGCTTCCGGAGAGTGGCGACGAAGTGCTGGCGGTGGCTGACAAGCTGCACCAACAGCTGCGCCATCCGTTCCAGCTGGAGGGGCAGGAGCTGCTCATCTCCAGCAGTATCGGGCTGGCGCTCTATCCCGAGCACGGGGAGGATGCCAAAACCCTGATGCACCACGCCGATCAGGCCATGTATCAGGCGAAGAATCGCGGCCGCGGCCGGGTCTGCCTCTTTACCGAGGGCCTTGATCCCGAGCAGGGCGCCCTGCTGTGGCAACCCGGCCACGAGTGCGGTCACCCGCGTATCGATGCCGAGCATCGCCAGCTCTTCGTATTGACCAACCGGCTGCTGGAGCGGATGAAAGATCAGCACGAGGATCCGGCCCCGTTTCTGGAGAGTCTGGAGAGCCTGTTCGACATGGCCCGCCACCACTTCGCCTTTGAAGAGCAGATGCTGGCGGAGATAGACTATCGGGAGCTCGTCAGCCACCGTCAGGATCACCAGCGCCTGCTCAACAAGGCAGGCCAGCTGCTGCACGCTGCCAAAGCGGGGACTCTGGGCAACGACGAGTTGCTCAACTTCATCATTCAGGAGCTGGTGGTCGGCCACATGAGTCAGGCGGATCGCCGCTACTTCCCCCTGTTCAGATCTGAGCGCAGCGTGCCGGTTGCGGAGGTGGTCACCTAGTCACCCCGCAGGGCAACCACGGGGTCGAGGCGCACTGCCCGCAAGGCAGGGGCGACCCCGGCCAGCAGACCAACCAGAGCGCTGCAACCGAGCGCCAGCAGCAGATAGAGAGGATGGAGGGTGAGCGGCAACTCGGCCGCCAGCAGGGCGAGCAGCAGCTTGAGCCCCCCGAGCAGGGCCAGCCCCATGGCCCCGCCCAGCAGCGCCAGCACCACGGCCTCCAGCAGGAACAACAGAAGGATGCGGCGCCGCGGGCAACCCAGCGCCATCAGCAAGCCCACTTCGGGGATCCGCTCCTGCTGGGCGATGCTCATGATGCTGAAGATGCCGACCGCCCCGATCAGCAGCGAGATAATGCCGAGCCCGCCGACCGCCAGCTTGATGATGGAGAGTATCTTGTCGAGACTGGTCAGCATGTCCTGCTGGGAGGTGAGGGTGAAATCCTCGGCGCCGTGGCGGGCGATCAGCACTCGCCGGATCTGGGCGGTGATCTCGGCCTCCGTCTGTCCGGCGCGATAGATGACATCGATCTCCTGCAGCCCCTCCTTGTTGAACAGCGCCTGGGCGTGGGCAGCGGGCAGATAGATCATGTCATCCAGATCAAAGCCGAGAAATTGCCCTTTGGGCGCCAGCACCCCGGCCACCCGAAAACGGCGATCACCAGCGCGCAATAGACTCCCAGGCGCATCGCCACCGGGAAACAGCTCAGCCGCCACCTTGGCCCCCAGCACCGCATAGGCGCGGGGCATGGCACTGTCGTCCGCGGGCAGAAAACGTCCCTGCACCAGGGTGAGTCGCCAGCCGGAGAGCGCCGCCGGGCCGGTGCCCAGAATGGCGGTGCTGCGGGTGAGCCCACGGCTGCGCACCTCCCCTTGCCCCTGCACCACAGGGAGCGCCGCCTCGATACCCGGCAATTTGGCCAGGGCATCGGCGTCCTCCAGCAGCAGGGGACGACTGCTGGAGAGGATGCCGGGCGGGCCGCCGGCGGTCTCTGTCTTGCCCGGGGTCACGGCGATCAGCCGGGTGCCAAATTGGGAGAAACTGTCGAGCAGATAGAGCCTGAGCCCCTCGCCGATGCCGGTGAGCAGGGTCACCGAAGCGATCCCGATGGCAATGCCGAGCGCCGACAGCAGGCTGCGACTGCGCCCCGCCAGCAAGGCGCGCCAGAGCCAGAACAGCAGATCGACAGCGCGCATCAGCCACCGCTCCACTGCCCGCTGCGCAGGCTGCTGACCGGATCTTGCCGTGCCGCACGGGAGGCGGGCAACCAACTAAAAAACAGCCCGGTCAGCAGGGCCGCCGGTATGGTGCAGAAAGTAGCGAGCAGAGGGACCGCCGCCGGAAATCCGGGCCAAATCACTCCGGCGAGGGCCACCAGGGCATAGCCCAAGGCTGTGCCAAACAGCGCGCCACCGCCGCTCAGCAACAGAGCTTCCCACAAAAACAGCTGGCGGATCTGGCGACTGTCGGCCCCCAGCGCCTTGAGCAGGCCGATCTCGCCGGTGCGCTGGCGGGTGCTGATCAGCGCAAGATTCATCATCATGATGCCGGAGACCAGCAGGCTGATGGCGCCGATGCCGGCAACTGCCAGGGTGAGGGTCGAGAGAATGGTGGAGAAGGTGGCCAGCATGGCGTCGCGGCGCACCACTGTCACATCGAGCACCCCGTGGCGCCCCTGCATCAGCTGCTCCAGTCGCTTGACCAGCGGCGGCACGGCTTGCCCCGCCAGCGGCTGGATCAGCAGCCGAAACAGCCCCTCGGTATTGAACAGCCGCATGGCGCTACCGACCGGGATCAGCGCGGCTTCGGCCATGTCCATCCCCAGATTGCTGCTCTGACTGGTGAAGACCCCCACCACCCGAAAGCGGCGATTGTCAAAACGCAGCCACTGGCCGACCGGATCGGCCTGACCGAACAACTCACGGGCCACCTTGGCCCCAAGCAGGACGGCCGGCCTGTCCTCTGCGGCATCCCCCGGCAGCCAGCGGCCGGAGAGCAGTTCCAGCCCGTGGGTATCGCGCAGCCCGTTGCTGCTGCCAAGCAGCATGGTCTGGCGCAGCCGCGCCCCCTGTTTGGCCTCGGCAAAGCCCATCACCAGCGGCACCAGCCGCACGTTTGGCTGATGCTGGCCAAGGTAGTGCATATCATCGAGAGTGATCTGCCGCAGACTGTTGCCGGTGACCGGCGGCAGCCCGCCGGTGGTCTCCTTGCGGCCCGGGAACATCACCAGCAGATCCTTGCCAAGTGAGCTGAACTGGTCGGCCACATAACGCCTCGCCCCCTCCCCCAGCGCGGTGAGCAGCAGCACCGAGGTGACGCTCAGACTCACCGCCAGGATCAAGACCAGCGCCCGTGAGCGCTGACGCAGCAGGGCCACGGCGGCAAAGCGGATCACATCGGGCCGCCGCATTCAGCCACCGCCGCTATCAATGTTGATGTGGCCATCGTTCATCAGGATCCGCCTGCCCGCCCGCTCACCGAGGCGCGGGTCGTGGGTCACCACCACCAGCGTGATCCCCTGCTCCCGGTTGAGCCCCTCCAGCAGGCTAATCACCTCCTCCCCGGAGCGGGAGTCGAGATTGCCAGTGGGTTCATCGGCCAGGATCAGCCGCGGCGCCATCGCCATGGCCCGGGCGATGGCCACCCGCTGACGCTGACCGCCGGAGAGCTCGGCGGGGCGGTGCCCGGCCCAGTTCTCCAGCCCCAGCTCCCCCAGCAACTGCTGGCTTCGGCGATGGCGCTCGGCGGGGGCGATCCCGCACAACATCAGCGGCAGCTCGACGTTTTCACGGGCGGTGAGGCGGGAGATAAGGTGAAACGACTGGAACACAAAGCCGATGCGATGACCGCGCAGCTGGGCCAGCGCCGGCTCTGACAGGGTGGCGGTATCCTCCCCTCCCAGCCAGTAACGCCCCTCATCGGGCCGATCCAGCAGCCCCAGCACATTGAGCAGGGTCGATTTGCCGGAGCCCGAGGGGCCCATCACCGCCAGATACTCCCCCTCGGCAACCCGCAGGGATACGCGATCGAGGGCAGCCACCTCGCTACCCCCCAGAGTGAAACGACGGCTGACGGCATCAAGGCGAATGAGATCACTCATCCGTCTGCTCCGTGGCGGCGCTGAAAGGGCCCTCCCCAACAATCTGTCCGGGCTGGGCGGCCAGCCGATCACCGGCGGCGAGCCCCTCGGCCACCTCAATCCAGTTCCAGTTCTCCACGCCCCAGCGGGGCACCACCCGCACCAGCTTATCCCCTTCCAGCCGCAGCACGCTGCCATCGTCGGCCCGGCTGCTGGCTGCCACCCGCAGCACATCGGTGGCGCGGGTCACCTCGACTTCAAGGTCGGCGCTGTAGCCAATAAGCAGGGGCACATCAGTGGGCAGGGCAGTGAGCGCCGCCTCCACCTCGACGGTGCGGGCCTGCTTCTCCAGCTCCTTCACATAGGGGGCGATACGGATGACGGTGGCGGCAAAATCGCGCCCGGGCATGGCGTCGAGCAGCACCCGGGCAGACTGACCCACCTTGAGGCGGGCGGCATCCACCTCATCGATGGGAGCTGAGACATACAGACAGCGATCGTCGATAAGATCGATAACCGGAGGCATGGCCACTCCGGGCGGTGAGGGGGTCATGTATTCGCCCAGCTTGCTGTTGACCTCCGCCACCACACCGGCAAACGGCGCCAGCAGGCGGCGCTCGCTCAAGCGGGCCTCCACCTGGGCGACCTGCGCCTCGTCGACCCGCTCCTGCTGACGGGATGCCTGACAGACATAGCGGCGGGTATCGGCCAGATTCTGGGCCTGCTCGGCGAGGGTGCGGGAGGTGAGGTTTTTGGCCAGCAAGGTGGCCAGCCGGTTGGCCTCCCGCTCGTAGTAGGCCGCCTCGCTGCAACGCTCCTCGCGCTGGGTCTTGCCGAGCGCCTGCTGGGCGCGGGCACGGGCGAGATCGGCGCGGATCTCGTCGCTCCAGAGGGTCAGCAGCAGCTCCCCCTGCGCCACCCTCTCCCCGGCCTTGACAGCGATCTGCTCCACCACGCCGCCCCCGGGCAGACTGAGCCCAGCCCGCTGACACGACTTGATGGTGCCGGCCCGGGTATTGACCACGGTGACCAGCACATCCCCGCGCCCGACCTCAGCCAGCCTGATCGGCGTCGGCTGTGGGCGCCACCACCATGCCACAGCAGCCACCGCTACCACAGCGCCACTTCCCCACCACAGCCAACCTCTCTTCATCGCGCATCCTTTCGCTAGTGACTCCCGTCATGTGCGTCGGGAGAGCAGGGCATAATAGAGCAAGGGTATCACCACCAGGGTGAGCAAAGTGGAGACCAGGATCCCGAAAATCAGGCTGATGGCCAGTCCGTTGAAGATGGGATCATCGAGGATAAACAGAGCCCCGATCATCGCCGCCAGCGCCGTCAGCATGATGGGTTTGGCCCGCACCTGCGCCGCTTCGATCACCGCCTGCTCGAACGCCACTCCGGCGCTGCGCTGCTGCTCGATAAAGTCCACCAGCAGGATGCTGTTGCGTACGATGATCCCGGCCAGGGCGATCATCCCGATCATCGAGGTAGCGGTAAACTGGGCTCCCAGCAGGGCGTGGCCCGGCATCACCCCTATAATGGTGAGCGGAATGGGAGCCATGATGATAAGCGGCACCAGATAGGAGCGGAACTGGGCCACCACCAGCAGGTAGATGAGGATCATCCCCACCCCGTAGGCTAGCCCCATATCGCGGAAGGTCTCGTAGGTGATCTTCCACTCACCGTCCCACAACAGCGCCACCTCCCCCAGTTTGTCGGGCTGCTGCACGTAATATTGGGGCAGATCGATGTCGGCACCGGCGGCAAACATGCCGTAGAGCGGGCTGTCGGTGTGGCCGCCCATGTCGGCCACCACCATCACCATGGGCTGCATGTTCTTGTGCATGATATAGCTGGGAGCCAGCTCATCACGACGACTCACCAGCTCGGAGACCCGCACCAGCTGGCCGCTCTGGCTGCGCACCTTGAGGGCCAGTACGCCCGCCAGATCCCGTTTGTCACCGTGAGCCAGTTCGATGCGGATCGGCACCGGATACTTGGCACCGTGCCCCTGCAGCCAGCTGGCATCCTGATAACCCACCCCGCCATTGAGGGTGTTCACCAGATCCCCGAGATCGACCCCGAGCAGGGCCGCCTTACTGCGATCCACCACCAGCCGCCACTTGGGCTGCGGGTCGGTCAGATAGATATCCACATCCACCAGATCCGCCGTGGCCACAAAACGGGCCTGTACGGCGCGCGCGGCCGCTTCGCGGGCGGCCTGAGTCGGGCCATAGATCTCGGCAACGATGGGAGACCAGACCGGCGGGCCGGGGGGCACCTCAACGACTTTCAGGTTGCCCCCTGCCGCACTGGCGATGGCCTGCAGCGGCTCCCGAACCGACTGGGCAATCTGGTGACTGCTGCGATCACGCTCATGCTTGTCCACCAGATTGACCTGAATATCCCCCACGTTGGCGCCGCTGCGGATAAAGTAGTGGCGCACCAGCCCGTTGAAATTGATGGGGGCCGCGGTACCGGCGTAGATCTGGTAATCCTTCACCTCCGGCACCTTGGCAAGCTCTCGCCCGACCGCCAGCAGAGTACGCTCGGTCTGCTCCAGGGTCGCCCCCTCCGGCATATCAAGCACCAGCTGAAATTCCGACTTGTTGTCAAAGGGGAGCATCTTGAGCACCACCCACTGCACCACCGGCATGGCGGTGGCGGCCCCGACCAGCAGCAACACCACCAGCCAGAGCTTGCGTCTGGCGCGCTTGGCGCCATCACCGATCAGGAAAGGGGTCATCAGCCGGTGAAAGAGACCCGCCTTGGCCTCGCCGTGGGCACCGTGCACCTCCCCATTAAGTAAATGGCTCGCCAGCCAAGGGGAGAAGATAAAGGCCACCAGCAGGGAGATAAGCATCCCCATGCTGGCATTGATGGGGATAGGGCTCATGTAGGGGCCCATCAGGCCGCTGACAAAGGCCATGGGCAGCAGGGCCGCGATCACGGTCAGGGTCGCCAGTATGGTCGGCCCCCCCACCTCATCCACCGCCCCCGGTATCAGATCCTTGAGCGCACCCTTGCCCAAACCGCGATGGCGGTGGATGTTCTCCACCACGACTATGGCGTCATCCACCAGAATGCCGATGGAGAAGATCAGCGCAAACAGCGACACCCGGTTGAGGGTAAAGCCCCAGGCCCAGCTGGCAAACAGGGTCAGCGCCAAGGTGATGACGATGGCCACCTCCACCACCAGCGCCTCGCGCCAGCCCATACTCACCAGCACCAGCAGCACCACCGCCGTGGTGGCAAAAATCAGCTTGCCGATCAGGGTGTTGGATTTGGTCTCGGCGGTGACGCCGTAGTCACGGGTCACCGTCACCTCGACGCCAGACGGGATCAACCGGTTCTGCAAACTCTCGACCCTCGCCTCCACCCGCTTGGCCACATCGACCGCGTTCTGTCCCGGCTGCTTGCCGATGGCTAGAGTCACCGCCGGATAACTGGCCTGCCCCAGCCCCATCCAGCTGCGTTTGGTCGGGGTCTCCTGACCCAGAGAGACCCTGGCCACATCCCCCAGATAGACCGGCTTGCCGTCGTGCAGCCCCACCACCAGCTCACGAGCCTCCTGCTCGCTTTGCAGGAACTGCCCCACCTGTACCTTGATCTCACTGTTGTTCTGCTCGATGGCCTGTGTCGGGCCCACCTGATTGGCGGCCGCAAGTCGCTGGCTCAGCTCGCCCCAGCTGATGCCGTGGGCGCTGAGGGCCGCCGGATCCGGCATCACCCGCAGCACGGCGCTCTGGCCGCCCAGCGTGTAAATATCGCGGGTACCGGGAATGCGCTTGAGTTCGGTCTCCAGCTCATGGGCGACCCGGGTCAGCTCGGGTGCCCCCAGTTGCTTGCTCCCCTCTTTGCCCCACTCTTTGCTCCATAAGGTGAGACTGACGATGGGGACATCATCGATCCCCCTAGGCTTTACCAGCGGCTGACCGACCCCGATCCCCTGTGGCAACCAGTCGCGGTTGGAGTCGAGCTGGTTGTTGAGATCGACAATGGCCTGCTCGCGGCTCACCCCCACCTTGAACACCACCACCAGCAGGGCGCCATCGGGTTGGGAGAAGGAGTAGAGGGTATCGATCCCCTTTATCTGGGAGACCACCTGCTCGGCAGGAGTAGTGACGAGAGACTCCACCTCTGCCGGGGTGGCTCCCGGGAAGGGAATGTAGACATCGGCGAAGGTGACATCGATCTGCGGTTCCTCCTCCTTGGGGGTCACCAGCACCGCAAACAGGCCGAGCAACAGCCCCACCAGCGCCAGCAACGGAGTGATGGCCGAGCCCTGAAACAGCGCAGCCAGCCGACCGGCAGGCCCCGGCCTCTCCCTGTTGCCGTTCAGCTCGCTACTCATGGGCCACCTCCTGCTGCTGCGCCCAGCCATCGGGGGCCAGCTTGTCGCCCGCTTGCAACCCGGCCAGGATCTCGCACTGCCCCGCCAAGCAGTGGCCAACCCGCACCGGCGTCAGCGCCCAGCCAGCGGGCTGCTGCAGATAGACGCCGTTGAACTCCCCTTGCCGCAACAGGGCGCGATCCGGTACCTGCAACACCTGACGCTCACCCTGCTTGAGCTGCACCTTGAGCCACATGCCGGGCAATACCCCGGCGGTTTGCGGCGGCAAGTCGAGGCGCAATCTGAAGGCGTGGCTCTGGCTGTCGGCATAGTTGAAGCGGGTCAATTTGACCGGAGTAACGGTTTTGCCATCGGGCAGCAGCACCTGCACATCCGCAGGCTCACGAGCAAGCGTCAGGGCGGATTGGGGCAACTCCACCTCCACCCGCAGTGTGTCTAGGGAGAAGCCGGAGAGCAGAGGGGTGCCGGGGGCGACTGTCTCCCCCAACTCCACCAGCCGTTTGGTCACCACTCCGGCGTAGGGAGCCAGAATGCGGGTATAACCGTAGGCCTCGCGGGCCTGAGTGAGAGCCGCATCGGCAGCATTCACCTCGGCGCGGGCGGCGCGATCCGTCGCCTGGGCATTATCGAGCTGGGCGCGGGTGATCACCCCCTTGGCGATCAGCGCCTGAAAGCGGGCAAGCTGGCGCTCTGCCTCCACCTGCTGGGCCTGCGCCCGGGCCAGCCGTGCCTCGGCACCCGTGACGGCGGCAAACTGCTCCTTGCCGCTGATCTCCAGCAGCGGTTGCCCCGCTTGCACCTGATCGTTCACATCCACCAGCATGCGGGAGACCCGGCCGCTGGTCTGGGCCGCCACCGTCCCCTGATTGATGGCACTGACGGTACCATCCAGCGTCAACCAGTCGGTCACCGGCTGTGGCGCCACTGTCAACAGGGGCTCTGGCTCCCCGTCCGCGGCAAAGGCCCGGGGGGATGTCATGGCCTGCGATGTCATCACCAACATGGTGATCCCCAGCAACCGGATCTTTTCCATCATTACTCTCCTTCCCTGGCGTAATCAGTCACTTCACGGGATCAGGCGGTATGGGACTGGCGCACCTTATCCACTCCCCGAACTGGCGCCTTGGTCAGCACCCTGGCCAGTCCTTTGTCAAACAGCAAGATCCCGGCCACCATGGCTGCTATAAACAACATTATCATGGGCTGCCCGCTGGAAATGAGACTCAGAGCAGGCCCCGGGCAGATACCGACCAATCCCCAGCCGATGCCAAACAGCGCAGCCCCGCCGATCAGCCTGCGCTCGAGCCGAGGGGCCGGTACGGCAACGATGGGCTCCCCCAGCACGCTCTGACGACGGGGTTTCACCAGCAAGAAGTAACCCGGCATAAAGACCAGCAGGGCGCCTCCCATCACGAAGGCGAGGCTGGGATCCCAGGCCCCGGCCAGATCGAGAAAACCGGTGACCCGAGCGGGATCCACCATGCCGGAGATGGCCATCCCCAGTCCGAACAACACACCCGCAAACAAACTTGTCAGCAACTTCATGGCGATCAGCCCCTTACAGCAGATGATGAGTGACGAAGACGGTGATAAAGCCTGCCGCCATAAAGGTCAGGGTGGCGACGATGGAGCGCAGGGAGAGCCGCCCCATGCCACAGATGCCGTGGCCGCTGGTGCAGCCATTGCCAAGACGGGTACCGACCCCGACCAGCAGACCGGCCAGTAGCACAACGGGCCAGCCGGGCAGCGTGGTGAATGCAGGCATGGTGGCCCAGCCCAGGGTCAGCGCCAACCAGGCACCCGCCCCTAGCCCCAGCAGAAACAGCACCCGCCACGGCGCACGGTGTTGCAGCGCACCGGCCAGAATACCGCTGATCCCGGCCACCCGGCCGTTGAACAACATCAGGATCAGGGCCGACAGCCCCGCCAGCATGCCACCGCCCAAAGAGAGCAGCCATTGGCTTTCCATCATCAAGATTCCTTATTTTCTGAGTGACAAAAATGGGTTTGCAGCGCGCCCAACACATCGGCGGCCGCCTCGCTCACCAGCGAGTAGTAGATCTGCTGGGAGACCTTGCGCGAACGGATCAGGCCGTAGCGCTTCAATACCGAAAGTTGCTGGGAGAAGGCCGACTGCCCGAGTTGGCTATGGGCCAGCAGCTCCCCGACCCCCTTCTCCCCCTCCACCAGCTGGCAGAGCACCATCAGGCGTTCGGGATGAGCCAACGCCTTGAGCAGGGAGGCGGCGGCTGTCGCATGTCTGTTCATCTCGTCGAATTGGCTCATAAGAGTAAATTAGCAATTGCTGATATTTGTTCTATTGTATAAAACAACACTAAATTAGCAACATCTAAAGTAGAGAAGGAGAAAGACCATGACAGTAGATAACGGAGTCAGAATCGTCGCGGGTTGCATGTTGCTGCTCTCGCTGATCTTTACCACCTGGGTTCATCCGGGCTTTGTCTGGTTGAGTGCCTTTGTCGGGGTCAACCTGATCCAGAGCGCCTTCACCGGTTTCTGCCCGGCAGCGATGATCCTCAAACGGATAGGATTTAAATAACAGGGTCGGATGACCCGGCTCACATGAGCGTGTAATAAACGCAGGAGGCTGAACATGGCAACGGTAATCGTCATCGGCGCGGGTCTCGGGGGCATGTCTGCCGCCTACGAACTCAAGGCCGAACTGGGCAAGCAGCATGAGGTGATCCTCATCAATGACAAGCCGGACTTTGAATTTACCCCCTCCAACCCCTGGATTGCCGTCCAGTGGCGGGAGCGCAAGGAGACCTCGATCCCCATCGAACCCCATGTGAAGAAAAAGGGGATCCGCTTTATCCATGCCGCCCTGACCGAGCTGCAACCGGCGGCGCAGCAGCTCACCCTCTCCGATGGCCAGACCCTGCGTTACGACTTTCTGGCGATCTGCACCGGCCCGGCCCTCGCCTTTGACGAGGTGACGGGGGCTGGCCCCGAATCCGGTGGCACCACCAGCGTCTGCACCCTCTCCCACGCCGAAGAGTGCCGCCACAGTGTCAGTGCCCTGGTAGATGAGCCCGGCCCGGTGATTGTCGGCGCCATGCCGGGCGCCTCCTGCTTCGGCCCCGCCTACGAGTATGCGTTCATCCTCGATCGCCACCTGCGCGACAAGAAGGTGAGAAAAAATGTGCCCATGACCTTTGTCACCAGCGAGCCCTACATCGGCCATCTGGGTCTCAACGGCGTGGGTGACTCCAAGGGGATGCTGGAGAGCGAATTGCGGATGCGCGACGTGCAGTGGATCTGCAATGCCCGCACCGTGGCGGCGCAAGATGGCCAGATGACGGTGGAGGAGCTGGACGATGAGGGCAACATCAAGCGCACCCACACTCTGCCCTACAAACACGCCATGATGCTGCCCGCCTTTGTCGGCATTGCACCGCTGCGGGGCATCGAGGGGCTGGTCAATCCCCGCGGCTTTGTCATCGTCGACGAACACCAGCGCAACCCCGCCTTCCCGCAGATTTACGCCGCCGGGGTCTGCATCGCCATTGCCCCGCCGTACAAGACGCCGGTGCCAACCGGGGTGCCCAAGACCGGCTATATGATTGAGGCGATGGTGCGCACCCTGAGCCACAACATCAAGGCGGAGCTCAGCGGCCAACCGCCGGTGACCAAGGCAGTATGGAATGCCATCTGTCTGGCAGACATGGGGGACACAGGTGCCGCTTTCGTCGCCATGCCGCAGATCCCGCCGCGCAACGTCGCCTGGTTCAAGAAAGGAAAGTGGGTCCATCTGGCCAAGATCGCCTTCGAGAAGTACTTCCTGCACAAGATGCAGGTGGGGGATACCGAGCCCATCTACGAGAAACTGATGCTCAAATACCTCGGCATCGACAAGACCGAATGACCCTGCAGACCCGGCCCTCGCCGGGTCTGCTTTTGGCGGCCCTGCTCGGCAAAACGGGGCTTTCGATTATGTTTCAAGATGTTGCTGCGGGCAGCGCGGGGTTTACCCTGCCTGCCACCTCGGCTATCATTCGAGCCTCTTATCAATAGCGGAGACCATCAGTGGGCAACTCATCAAGTGACAGTTGTAGACCGACCCTCATCGTCGGTACCAAGGTCGCGAGCTAGCCGCAGGTCTTTCTCTGCCGCAACTCGCAACCCTGCGAGAAGCGGAAATCCACTCCCCTCTTCTCCCTTTTTACACTTGACGTCTGGCAACCAGTGGCCAACCGCCACGGTCGCCATGCCTGCATAGTTTCTGCTTCCCACAAGGAGGCTGCTATGCGTTTTATCTCAATCAAACCGGCTGCGGATCGCGCGGTCGCAACAGGTTCTGTTGCAACCCGGGCTCACCCCCTGTTGAGCCGGCTCGGCCGTGGCATGCTGCCACGCTGGCTGGGCGGCAAACAGCGTCAGCACCACTACCGGCTGCAGATCCGCTGTGAGGATCGCGCCGATATGGAGCAGGTGTTGGATATGGTGAACCACACCCTGCAACCGGCGGGGCTGCAACCGATGCAATCGATGAAGCCGGGTCGCGGCGGCGGGCGAGAGCTGGTGCTCAACCTGCAGTGCACCCCGCCCCAGCGACGCTATCTGGTGCAGTTCGTTCATCAGGTCGGAGTAGCACATCCGGTGCGCTGGCAACTGCGCCCGCGCATCAACTGCGATCCCGAACTCAACTGACCGCACACCTGCGTTAACCACAGTGAAAGGGGCCAGCCACGCTGGCCCCGCTTGTTGCGTCCTTTCCAAGCGTCAGGGCATCCGATGATGCTCGCGCCCCGGGACGCCGCGTTTTTGTTTGTCTGCTGGCCAGCCGCGCAATCATCCCCTGATCCATCCGCCTCCCGGCGTTTCATCATGGATTGCGCCAAGCCAGCACTTATCAGAAGGAGTACGCCATGAAGATGTGGCAACAAATTGACATGCTCTCCCTGCTCGACACCCTGGCCAGCCTGCTGCTCGCCTTTGTGCTCGGCAGTCTGGTCGGGCTGGAGCGCCAGTACCGCCAACGTACCGCTGGCCTTCGCACCAACGTGCTGGTCGCCGTGGGGGCCGCCCTGTTCGTCAGTCTGGCCCAACGTATCTATGACCTGCACGGCGGCAACTACAACGTGGTCCATGTGGTGGCCTATATCGTCTCCGGCATCGGCTTTCTCGGCGCCGGCGTCATCATGCGCGAGTCGGGCAATATCCGCGGAATCAACACCGCCGCCACTCTCTGGGGCGTGGCAGCAGTCGGCGCCGCCTGTGGCGCCGGGCTGGCCATGGAGGCAATTCTGGGCGCCCTGTTTGTGCTCGCCGCCAACACCCTGCTGCGACCGCTGGTCAATCAGATCAACCGTCGCCCGGTGGACAATACCGACACCGAAGTGACCTACAAGGTGACGGCCCTGACCCCGCGCGAGCATCAAAAGGAGGTGCTGCACTGGCTCGAGGAGATGCTGGAGCAGGCCAACTACCCCCTGAGCGAGCTCGACATCGAGCCGTTTGGCGAGGGGGATCTGGAGATCTCGGCGGTGTTGCTGGCTACCTCCATCGATGGCGACGAGCTGGATGCCCTGATGCAAAAGCTGGCCATCCACCCCCATATCAAGCAGGTGTTCTGGCGCACCAGTACCACCGACTGAGCTGTCAGCCAGAGTCATGGCTCCATCCGCCAACAGCAAAAAGCCCCGCCAGCAATGGCGGGGCTTTCTCATATGGATGGGCGAAGAGTGGCTAGCGGCGACTGCGCCAGCGCACCTTGGGGGTGATCACCTGGGCAGTCTGCGCCGGGGGATTGCCCGCAATCAGTTGCTGCATCAGCTCGAAAGCGGCGAGGGCCAGCGCCGGACAATCCTGCGCCACCGAGTCGATGCGCATGGGAATGCAGTCGAGCAGGTCGTGATCATCGAAGGTACACAGGCGCATCCCTGTCTCCATCAGCCCTGCCTCGTTGAGGTAGCGCAGCACCCCTTCCAGCAAAGTAAAGGAGGCGGTAAAGAGCCCCCTGGGAGGCGCTCCCAGCTCGGCCACCAGCTCGGCCATCAGCTGATAACCGGAGCTCGGCTGATAGTCGCGATGACGCACCCGGGCTGCATCGGCTTCAAAACCGGCGCGATGGAGCCCCAGCTCATAGCCCGCCAGCCGGTGACGGCTGGGGGAGAGATCCAGCAGGCCACCGAAGTAGTAGATCTCCTCTCCGCACTCGCTGACCATGTCCCGCACCAGCTCGGCGGTCGCCTTGCAGGCATCGGAGATCACCATGGGCAGGCGCGACTCGCCAATATGGCGGTCGAGCTGCACCACCGGCAGGCGGTCGTGAATGCGGGCATAGATGTCATCGCTGTGGCCGCTGGAGGCGACAATCAGCCCATCCACCTGACGGCTGATGAGGTTGTCCACCACCCGCTGCTCGAGAGCGGGATCATCCTCGGAGCAGGCGATCAGCAGCTGTATACCCGCCTCCCGGCAGTGGGCCTCGAGGGCGCGGGCGATGCGGGCAAAACCGAAGTTGGTGAGATCGGGGATCACCAGCCCCCAGGTGTAACTGCGGGTCTCGCGCAGGGAGCGGGCATGAAAGCTCGGCAGGTAGTGACACTCCTCCGCCACCGCCTGAATGCGCTTGCGGGTATCGTCGGCGATCCGGTACTCCGCACTCTTCCCATTGAGCACCAGACTGGCGGTCGCCTTGGACACCCCCGCCAGTTCGGCGATCTGGGCAATCGTGATCCGTTTCTTCTTCTCCACCTGGCCTCCCGGCTGACTAGAACCGGGCTATTGTACTAGGCATGCCGACAGCGGCCAGTGATTGAGGCAAATTTTGCAGCCATCATCGCCGTTACCTGATGATAGTTGTGGCTTTTCTCCGGGGAAGTAGCGCGCCGACAGGCTGTGACGACCCTCATCGATGAAACACTCCAGACTGGAGCGATCGCACAGCACGGTGATCCGCCCGCCAGCCCATGGGCTGCTGCGAGTCTCCCACGCTCCGCTCTGCCAGTTCTGGCGCCGCAAGGTGATGCGCCCCGGCTGCCACACCAGCTCGGCCACGGCACCGAACCAGAGGCTCCCCTCACCGCAGAGATCCAGATCAAGCCAGGCCGAGTCGATGGCCAGCCCCGGAAACTCGCCAAGCGTCCCATCGAAACGGGTCAGCTCTCCCTTCAATGCCGCAAGCTCCGCCACCGGCCGCTGGCAGAGCCACTCATTTTGCCAGAACAGCTCCCGCGGGCAGCTCATCTGGTGGATCCAGCCGTAAGCGACAGTGGGCTGGCTAATCTCGTTCTCCTCCGGCAGACCCAGCCAGCCAAACAAGAGGCGGCGACCCTGAGTGTCCAGGGTAGTTTGCGGCGCATAGAACTCGAAGCCCAGATCCAGCTCGTGGAAAGCCCCGTGCTCGAAGCGCTCGCCGTCGAAGTTGCCCGCCAGCCAGCCGCACTGGTAGAGGTTGCGATAATCCTCGCCTGCTGGAGCAATCCCCTGCGGGCAGCTGATCAGCACATGGCGCTCCCCCAGCGGGAAGAGATCTGGGCACTCCCACATATAGCCAAACTCACCGAGACCGCCATGCCCGCTACCGGCGATGGAGCCCACCCGCTGCCAGCTTTGCAGGGTGTCGCCGCGATAGAGCAACACTTCACCCTTGTCATTCAGGGTGCGGGCCCCCAGCACCATCAGCCACTGCTGGCCGTCGTGCCACACCTTGGGGTCGCGCACATGGCCGCTGTAGCCTTCGGGCAGATCCAGCACAGGCCCCAGCTTCTCGAAGCCCCCCTCACCGTCGGCCCGGGCCAGACACTGATAGGCGGTGCGGCTGCCATCCGGGTATTTGACATTGCCGGTGTAGATAAGGGTCAGACGCCCCTGCTCGTCGCTCACCGCAGAGCCCGAATAGCAGCCGTGGCTCTCATAGGCTTCGGTGGGCAACAGCGCCACCGGCTCGTGCTGCCAATGCAGCAGATCGGTGGAGGTGACATGGCCCCAGCCCTTGTTGCGGTGCTCGCAGCCCAGCGGGTTCCACTGGTAGAAAAGGTGGTAGCGCCCATCGTGCTCGATAAAGCCGTTGGGATCGTTAAGCAGCCCCACCGGGGCTGCCAGATGCCAGCGGGGCCGATGGGGATCGGCCGCCGCCTTGAGCTGTCCGGCCAGCAGCGACCGGACAATCTGGTTGAGAAGATCGCTTTCCTTCATCACTCCACCTTGTACTTGAGCAGGTAGGAAGCGGCGAAAGCGGCGCCAAAGGCGATCACCAGCCCGATGATGTAATGAATAAGGCTCATGGGCTGGACGATGGCCATACCGGGAATACCGGTCAGGCCCACCGCCGTCATGCCGACCTTGGCCGCCACCACGTAGGCGCCGCCGCAGGCCCCGCCGAACAAACCGGCCAAGAAGGGCTTGATGTAGCGCAGGTTGACGCCAAAGATCGCCGCTTCCGTGATACCCAGCAGGCAGGACATGGCCGCCGGCACGGTAATGGCCTTGATCTTCACATCACGGGTCTTGAAGTAGACCGCGAGGCAAGCCCCGCCCTGCGCCACGTTGGCCATAGCCCAGATGGGCAGCAGGAAGTTGACGCCAATTTGCGGATTGGCCAGCAGCCCCGCCTCGATGGCATGGAAGCTGTGATGAATGCCGGTGATGACGATCAGCGAGTAAGTGCCACCAAATACCAGCCCCGCCAGCCAGCCAGCCTGCTCATAGAGGGCGCTCAGACCGAACGAGATACCATCCCCCAGCACCCGACCCGCCGGGCCGATAAAGAGCAGCGCCACGAAACCGGTGATGATGACGGTGAGGAACGGCGTGAGGATCAGATCCAGCGCATCCGGAATGCGCTTGCGCAGCTGTTTCTCCAGATGGGACATAAACCAGACCGCCAAGAGCACCGGGAAGACGGTGCCCTGATAGCCGATCATGGCGACATCGAGCCCGAAGAAGTCCATGGTCTTGAAGCCACCGGCCACGCCCCAGGCGTTGGTCAACGCCGGGTGGGTGAGGATACCGCCAAGGGTCGCCCCGAGGTACGGATTACCGCCAAACTCCCGCGCCGCCGTAAAGCCGATCAGAATGGGCAATATGATAAAGGCCGCCGAGCTGAACATGTCGAGCATCACAAACAGGGCGCTGTCGGCATTGGCCCAGCCGTAGGTGCGCACCATGCCGAGCAGCCCCATCAGCAGGCCCGAGGCAACGATGGCCGGAATGATCGGCACGAAGATGTTGGAGAGGGTTCGCGCCAACCGTTGAGCCACGTTGAGCTTGGCCGCCGCCATGTCGGTCAGCTCCGCCTTGCTGGCGGTGCCGGTACCGGTCAACGCCACAAACTCCGCATAGACCTTGTTGACCAGACCGGTGCCGAAGATCACCTGAATTTGGCCCGCGTTGCTAAAGCACCCCTTGACCCCCTCCAGCTTGTCGATGGCGGCCTTGTTTACCTTGCTGTCATCGGCCAGCACCAACCGCAGCCGGGTGGCGCAGTGGGCAGCGCTGACGATATTCTCCTTGCCCCCGAGCAGGGGCACCAGATCCTTGGCTATCGCACTGATATTCATATTCTTCCTCTTATGACCCGCCACGCTGGCGGGCCCTTGTCACATGAGAGTAGGGGCTGTCGAGCCGGGCTTCTAGCCTCAGCTCAACAGCCGCTTGCGCCTGATCGCAAAAAGGCATCCAGTTCGGAGC
>NZ_CAWNZT010000214.1:0-17117 GCF_963878965.1 Aeromonas sp. HMWF015
CTTCAACGGTACCGTTGAAGAGGTCGATTATGAGAAGAGCCGCGTGAAGGTCTCTGTACTGATCTTCGGTCGTTCTACTCCTGTTGAACTGGATTTTGGTCAGGTCGAAAAAGGCTGATTGAATTCTGTACGTTTAACGGTTGTCAGGGGCAGCGAATATCTCTATAATTCGCTGCCCCTTTATTAGTTGGGGAGCCGTTTGCAGGAGCAAGTCTCCGAGGCGCTAGAACCCATTTTTGAGGTATTTTCCTAATGGCTAAGAAAGTCACAGCTTATATCAAGCTGCAGGTTGCTGCTGGTGCAGCCAACCCGTCTCCTCCCGTTGGTCCTGCACTGGGTCAACACGGTGTTAACATCATGGAATTCTGTAAGGCGTTCAACGCTCGTACAGAGAAGCTGGAAAAAGGTTCACCGACTCCGGTCGTGATCACCGTTTACAGCGACCGTTCCTTCACCTTCGAAACCAAGACTCCGCCTGCTTCCTTCCTGCTGAAGAAAGCTGCTGGCATCAAGTCTGGTTCTTCCAAGCCGAACAAAGACAAGGTTGGTAAGGTGACCGTTGCCCAGCTGCAAGAAATCGCCAAGACCAAAGAGCCGGATATGACTGGTGCCGATCTGGATGCAAAAGTACGTTGCATCGCAGGCTCCGCTCGTTCCATGGGTCTGGTAGTGGAGGATTAAGACAATGGCTAAACTTTCCAAGCGTATGCGCGTTATTCGCGAAAAAGTTGACGGTACCAAAGAGTACTCCATCAACGAAGCCATTGCCCTGCTGAAAGAACTGGCTACCGCCAAGTTCGTTGAAAGCGTTGACGTTGCTGTCAACCTGGGTATCGACGCTCGTAAATCTGACCAGAACGTACGTGGTGCTACTGTACTGCCGCACGGTACCGGTCGTGATGTACGCGTTGCCGTATTTACCCAAGGTGCCAACGCCGAAGCAGCTAAAGCTGCCGGTGCTGACCTGGTAGGTATGGATGACCTGGCCGATCTGGTTAAGAAAGGCGAGATGAACTTCGACGTAGTTATCGCATCCCCGGATGCCATGCGCGTTGTTGGTCAACTGGGTCAAATCCTGGGCCCGCGCGGCCTGATGCCGAACCCGAAAGTTGGTACTGTAACCCCGAACGTTGCCGAAGCTGTCAAGAACGCCAAGGCTGGTCAGGTTCGTTACCGTAACGACAAGAATGGTATCATCCATACCACTCTGGGTAAGGTTTCTTTCAACGAAGTTCAGCTGAAAGAAAACTTGGAAGCTCTGCTGGTTGCCCTGAAAAAAGGCAAGCCCTCTTCCGCCAAAGGTCAATTCATCAAGAAAGTCAGCATCTCCACCACCATGGGTGCCGGTGTTGCCGTAGACCAAGCTTCTCTGGAAGCTCAGGCCTAATTGATGGGTTTTACAAGGCGCAAAATTTAATCTATAATTTTGCGCCTTGATTGGTTGGGGGTTTCGACCTCCGTCCAAGACCGCAGGAGGCTGCAAAGCCTTAATGTTTCCTGCGTAGACGGTGCCGGAAACCCAGCGAGAAAGATTCTTTCTCTTCTGGAATCCTGCTACCGCATCGTTCCCCTCTGTTGTAAAGGTAGGGGGGATGTGTCAGTACTGGGTCAATAGACCCGGATTCAATCCAGGAGTTAAGCCAATGGCATTGGGACTCGAAGACAAAAAGGCAATTGTTGCTGAAGTCAACGAAGCTGCCAAAGGCGCTCTTTCTGCAGTTGTTGCCGATTCTCGCGGTGTAACTGTAGACAAGATGACCGTCCTGCGTAAAACCGCTCGTGAAGCCGGTGTGTACATGCGCGTTGTGCGTAACACCCTGCTGCGTCGCGCGGTAGAAGGTACCGAATACGAGTGCCTGAACGACGCATTTACCGGTCCTACCTTGATTGCTTTCTCTAACGAACACCCGGGCGCTGCTGCTCGTCTGTTCAAAGAGTTTGCCAAAGCGAACCAAAAGTTCGAAATCAAGGCTGGCGCTTTTAACGGTGAGTTTATCGCCGCAGCACAAATTGATCGTCTGGCCACGCTGCCGACTTACGAAGAAGCAATTGCGAAGTTGATGGCGACTATGAAAGAAGCCTCTGCTGGCAAGCTGGTTCGTACTATCGCTGCTGTTCGCGACCAGAAACAAGCTGCTGCTTGATTCTCGCCTATTTAGGCTGTTTGAGTTTATTCAACATCAGGAATTTTTGTCATGTCTATCACTAAAGACCAAATCATCGAAGCCGTTGCTTCCATGTCCGTAATGGAAGTTGTTGAGCTGATCGAAGCTATGGAAGAGAAGTTCGGTGTTTCTGCCGCTGCTGCCGTAATGGCTGGCCCGGCTGCTGCTGAAGCAGTAGAAGAGAAGACCGAGTTCGATGTAGTTCTGACTGCTGCTGGCGCCAACAAAGTTGCCGTTATCAAAGCCGTTCGTGGCGCTACCGGTCTGGGCCTGAAAGAAGCCAAAGATCTGGTAGAAGCTGCTCCGGCTAACCTGAAGGAAGGCGTGTCCAAGGACGAAGCTGAAGCTCTGAAGAAAGAGCTGGAAGCTGCCGGTGCTTCTGTTGAGATCAAATAATCTGCATTTATGTAGATTAGCCTGATAAAACAGGCTAGGGCTGGTGAATTTTTGTTCACCAGCCTTTTTGCGCTGTAGACTGAGAGCATTTCACACCGTTTACGACTCTCGGTGCACCAGCAATCCGGACTGTCTTCTTTCGTCCGGGCCAACACAAAACGGTGTTGAGACAGAGCTGTCCCGCGGGACAGAGTGGGTCACTTATCAGCGAGCTGAGGAACCCTATGGTTTACTCTTATACCGAAAAAAAACGCATTCGTAAGGACTTCGGTAAGCGAGACCAGGTACTGGACACGCCTTATCTGTTGTCCATTCAGCTGGACTCCTTCAAGCAGTTCATCGAGGCTGACCCGGAAGGTGAATATGGCCTAGAGGCCGCTTTCCGTAGCGTTTTCCCGATCACCAGTTACTCCGGTAGTGCTGAGCTTCAGTATGTCAGCTATCGCCTGGGTGAGCCGGTATTTGACGTAAAAGAATGCCAGATCCGTGGAGTGACCTACTCCGCGCCGCTGCGTGTCAAGCTTCGTATGGTTCTGTACGACCGTGAAGCAGCTGCCGGCACCGTCAAAGACATCAAGGAACAAGAAGTATACATGGGCGAAATTCCGCTCATGACCGAGAACGGCACCTTTGTTATCAATGGTACCGAGCGGGTTATCGTCTCCCAGCTGCACCGCAGCCCGGGCGTCTTCTTCGACCACGATAAAGGCAAAACTCATTCATCCGGTAAGGTACTGTATAACGCTCGCGTTATCCCCTACCGTGGCTCCTGGCTGGACTTCGAGTTCGATGCGAAAGACAACCTGTTTGTCCGTATCGACCGTCGTCGCAAACTGCCAGCATCCATTATTCTGCGCGCCCTGGACTTCACTTCCGAACAAATCCTGGCCACCTTCTTCGAGACCATCGGTTTTGAAGTAAAAGATGGCAAGTTGATGATGGATCTGGTGCCGGAGCGTCTGCGTGGTGAAACTGCGACCTTTGACATCGTGGCCAATGGCGCCGTGGTGGTTGAGACCGGTCGTCGTGTGACTGCGCGTCACATCCGTCAGTTGGAAAAAGACGCCGTTACCCAGATTGAGGTACCGGTTGAGTATGTTGTTGGCAAAGTTGCTGCCAAGGACTACGCACATCCGCAAACTGGCGAGATGGTCGTGACCGCCAACCAGGCGCTGAGCCTGGAAGCGATCGCCAACCTGTCCCAAGCCGGCTTCAAGCATTTCGAGGTTCTGTTCACCAACGAACTGGATCACGGTGCTTACATGTCCGAGACCCTGCGTGTCGACTCCAGCTCCAACCGTTTGGAAGCGCTGGTCGAGATCTATCGCATGATGCGTCCGGGCGAGCCGCCTACTCGCGAAGCTGCAGAACAGCTGTTCGAAAACCTGTTCTTCTCCGCCGAGCGTTACGACTTGTCTACCGTAGGTCGGATGAAGTTCAACCGCCGTCTGGGTCGTGAAGACGAGACTGGCGCGGGTATACTGACCAAAGACGACATCGTCGATGTGATGAAGCGCCTGATCGACATCCGTAACGGTAACGACGAAGTGGACGATATCGACCACTTGGGTAACCGTCGTATCCGTTCTGTCGGTGAAATGGCTGAAAACCAGTTCCGCGTCGGTCTGGTGCGTGTCGAGCGTGCGGTCAAGGAGCGTCTCTCCCTGGGCGACCTGGACACCCTGATGCCGCAGGATCTGATCAACGCCAAGCCGATCTCCGCCGCAGTCAAAGAGTTCTTTGGTTCCAGCCAGCTGTCCCAGTTTATGGACCAGAACAACCCGCTCTCCGAAGTGACCCACAAGCGTCGTATCTCCGCGCTGGGCCCAGGCGGTTTGACTCGTGAGCGTGCCGGCTTTGAAGTCCGAGACGTACACCCGACTCACTACGGTCGTCTGTGCCCTATCGAGACTCCTGAAGGTCCGAACATCGGTCTGATCAACTCTCTGTCCGTGTACTCTCGTACCAACGAGTACGGTTTCCTCGAGACCCCGTACCGTAAGGTCATTGACGGTGTGATCACCGACGAAGTGGACTACCTGTCTGCTATTGAAGAAGGCAAGTACGTGATCGCACAGGCTAACGCCGCGACCACCGAAGATGGCCGTCTGAAAGATGAATTGATCCCGTGCCGTCACAAAGGTGAATCCACCTTTATGAACGCCGACCAGATCCAGTATATGGACGTGAGCCCGCAGCAGATCGTATCTGTGGCAGCGGCTCTGATCCCGTTCCTGGAACACGATGACGCGAACCGCGCATTGATGGGTTCAAACATGCAACGTCAGGCTGTACCGACTCTGCGTGCTGACAAGCCGCTGGTAGGTACCGGCATGGAACGCGCGGTGGCCGTTGACTCCGGTGTAACCGTAGTGGCCAAGCGTGGCGGCGTAATCGACTATGTCGATGCCTCCCGTATCGTCCTGAAGGTCAATGAAGATGAGCTGATGCCAGGCGAAGCCGGTATCGACATCTACAACCTGACCAAATACACCCGTTCCAACCAGAACACCTGTATCAACCAGCGTCCTTGTGTGATGTTGGGTGAGCCGGTCATGGCTGGCGACGTACTGGCTGACGGCCCGTCCACCGATCTGGGTGAACTGGCGCTGGGTCAGAACATGCGCGTCGCGTTCATGCCGTGGAACGGTTACAACTTCGAAGACTCGATTCTGGTGAACGAGCGTGTTGTTCAGGAAGATCGCCTGACCACCATCCATATCCAGGAACTGGCTTGTATCTCCCGTGACACCAAACTGGGTCCGGAAGAGATCACTGCTGACATCCCGAACGTGGGTGAAGCCGCTCTGTCCAAGCTGGACGAGTCCGGTATCGTCTACGTGGGTGCCGAAGTGAAGGGCGGCGACATTCTGGTTGGTAAGGTAACACCGAAAGGTGAAACCCAGCTGACGCCGGAAGAGAAGCTGCTGCGCGCCATCTTCGGTGAGAAGGCGTCCGATGTGAAGGACTCCTCCCTGCGTGTACCGAACGGTGTGTACGGTACCGTGGTTGACGTGCAAGTCTTTACCCGCGATGGCGTGGAAAAAGACAAGCGCGCCAAAGAAATCGAAGAGATGCAGCTGAAGGAAGCGAAGAAGGACTTGACCGAAGAGTTCAAGATCCTGGAAGACGGCATTTTCGGCCGCTCCCGCAACCTGCTGCTGGCCGCCGGTTACAGCGAAGATCGTCTGAACAAGCTGGAGCGTTCCAAGTGGTTTGAACTGGCCATCGAAGATGAAGCCAAGCAGACCGAACTGGAGCAGATCGCTGAACAGCACGTTGAGCTGAAAGCCGAGTTCGACAAGAAGTTCGAGAACAAGCGTCGCAAGATTATCCAGGGTGATGATCTGGCGCCGGGCGTACTGAAAATCGTCAAGGTTTATCTGGCAGTCAAGCGTCGCATCCAGCCGGGTGACAAGATGGCGGGCCGTCACGGTAACAAGGGTGTTATCTCCAAGATCTGTCCGGTCGAGGATATGCCTCATGACGAGTTCGGCCGTCCGGTCGACATCGTACTGAACCCGTTGGGCGTACCGTCTCGTATGAACATCGGTCAGATCCTCGAAGTGCACCTGGGCCTCGCGGCCAAGGGTATCGGCGAGAAGATCGATCGCATGGTCAAAGAGCAGCGTGAGCTGCACGAGATGCGCAACTTCCTGCAACAGGTCTACGACCTGGGCGAGAAGGACACCCAGCAAGTGAACATCGCCGAACTGTCTGACGACGACGTACGTACCCTGGTGGGTAACCTGCGTAAGGGTCTGCCGGTTGCTACTCCGGTCTTTGATGGTGCCAAAGAGCGCGAAATCAAAGCCCTGCTGAAGCTGGCCGATCTGCCGGAGTCCGGTCAGATTGATCTGTTCGACGGCCGTACCGGTAACCGCTTCGAGCGTAAAGTAACCGTTGGTTACATGTACATGCTGAAGCTGAACCACCTGGTCGACGACAAGATGCACGCGCGTTCTACCGGTTCTTACAGCCTGGTTACCCAGCAGCCGCTGGGTGGTAAGGCTCAGTTCGGTGGTCAGCGTTTCGGTGAGATGGAAGTGTGGGCCCTGGAGGCTTACGGTGCGGCATATACCCTGCAGGAGATGCTGACCGTCAAGTCTGACGATGTGAATGGCCGTACCAAGATGTACAAGAACATCGTGGATGGCGACCACCGTATGGAGCCGGGCATGCCCGAATCCTTCAACGTATTGCTGAAGGAAATCCGCTCTCTGGGTATCAACATCGAGCTGGACGAAGAGTAAGAGCTCGCTCTTATTGTTCGAGAATTGACGTGGGCGCCCCGCTGTTTTGGCAGCCGGGGCGCCGAGGTTAGACTCCTGACAGGGGAAACACGTGAAAGACTTACTCAAGTTTTTGAAGGCTCAGACCAAGACCGAAGAGTTTGACAGTATCAAGATCGGTCTGGCCTCTCCTGACATGATCCGCTCCTGGTCATTCGGTGAGGTCAAAAAGCCTGAGACCATCAACTACCGGACTTTCAAGCCGGAGCGTGATGGTCTGTTCTGCGCCCGTATCTTCGGACCGGTGAAGGACTACGAGTGTCTGTGCGGCAAGTACAAGCGCCTGAAACACCGTGGTGTGATCTGTGAGAAGTGCGGCGTTGAAGTGACCCAGACCAAGGTCCGTCGTGAGCGTATGGGCCACATCGAGCTGGCCAGCCCGACTGCCCACATCTGGTTCCTGAAGTCCCTGCCGTCCCGTATCGGTCTGCTGCTGGACATGACCCTGCGCGACATCGAGCGCGTGCTCTACTTCGAATCTTTCGTAGTTATCGAGCCGGGCATGACCAACCTCGAACGCAGCCAGATGCTCTCTGAAGAGCAGTACCTGGATGCGCTGGAAGAGTGGGGCGACGAATTTGACGCCAAGATGGGTGCCGAAGCAATCCTGGCATTGCTGCGCGCCATCGATCTGGAAGGTGAAGTCAAAGCGATGCGTGAGGAGCTGGATCAGACCAACTCCGAGACCAAGCGCAAGAAGACCACCAAGCGTCTGAAGCTGATGGAAGCTTTCCTGCAGTCCGGCAACAAGCCGGAGTGGATGATCATGACAGTGCTGCCTGTGCTGCCGCCGGACCTGCGTCCGCTGGTACCGCTGGACGGCGGCCGTTTCGCGACTTCCGATCTGAACGATCTGTACCGTCGCGTGATCAACCGTAACAACCGCTTGAAGCGTCTGCTGGATCTGGCTGCTCCGGACATCATCGTGCGCAACGAAAAGCGCATGCTGCAAGAGTCCGTCGATGCGCTGCTGGATAACGGCCGTCGCGGTCGTGCCATCACAGGTTCCAACAAGCGCCCGCTGAAATCTCTGGCCGACATGATCAAGGGTAAGCAGGGTCGTTTCCGTCAGAACCTGCTGGGTAAGCGTGTCGACTACTCCGGTCGTTCCGTTATCACCGTAGGCCCGACTCTGCGTCTGCATCAGTGCGGTCTGCCGAAGAAGATGGCTCTGGAACTGTTCAAGCCGTTCATCTATGGCAAGCTGGAAACCCGCGGTCTGGCGACCACTATCAAGGCCGCCAAGAAGATGGTTGAGCGCGAAGAAGCTGTCGTTTGGGACATCCTGGACGAAGTTATCCGCGAACACCCGGTTCTGCTGAACCGTGCGCCGACTCTGCACCGTCTGGGTATCCAGGCATTCGAACCGACTCTGGTCGAAGGCAAGGCAATCCAGCTGCACCCGCTCGTTTGTGCTGCGTATAACGCGGACTTCGACGGTGACCAGATGGCTGTTCACGTACCGCTGACCCTGGAAGCCCAGCTAGAAGCGCGTGCGCTGATGATGTCTACCAACAACATCCTGTCGCCTGCATCCGGTGAGCCGATCATCGTTCCTTCTCAGGACGTGGTCTTGGGTCTGTACTACATGACCCGTGCCCGCATCAATGCGAAGGGTGAAGGTATGGTGCTGTCCGGCCCGAAAGAGGCCGAGAAAGTGTACCGTGCCGGTCTGGCCGACCTGCATGCTCGCGTCAAGTGCCGCATCACCGAGTACGTGAAAAACGAAGCCGGTGAACTGGTTGCCAAGACCGAGATGAAGAACACCACCGTTGGTCGTGCGATCCTGAGCCTGATCCTGCCGAAAGGCATGGAATATGCCCTGATCGACGAGCCGAAGGTGCTGACTGCTGCCGAGCAGGCCGATCTGGACGCCAATCCGCAGAACTGGATCAAGTCCGTATCCAACAAGGCGCTGGGCAAAAAGCTCATCTCCCGTCTGCTGAACACCTGCTATCGCAAGCAGGGGCTGAAGGACACCGTTATCTTCGCTGACCAGCTGATGTATACCGGTTTCCACTACGCGGCGCTGTCCGGTGCTTCCGTTGGTATCGATGACATGGTCATCCCGGATGCCAAGAAAGACATCATTGCTTCTGCCGAAGCCGAAGTTGCCGAGATCCAGGACCAGTTCCTGTCCGGTCTGGTAACCGCGGGCGAACGTTACAACAAGGTTATCGATATCTGGGCCAGCGCCAACGAGCGCGTCTCCAAGGCCATGATGGAGAACTTGTCCAAAGAGCGTAACGTCAACTCGCTGGGTGATGAAGAAGAGCAGGCCTCGTTCAACAGCATCTTTATGATGGCCGACTCTGGTGCGCGGGGTTCCGCCGCCCAGATCCGTCAGCTGGCCGGTATGCGTGGCCTGATGGCCAAGCCGGATGGCTCCATCATCGAGACCCCGATCATCGCGAACTTCCGCGAAGGTCTGAACGTACTGCAGTACTTTATCTCTACCCACGGTGCTCGTAAGGGTCTGGCGGATACTGCACTGAAGACTGCGAACTCCGGTTACCTGACTCGTCGTCTGGTAGACGTGGCGCAGGACATGGTGATCACCGAGGACGATTGCGGCACTACCGAAGGTCTGTGGATGACTCCGCTGATCGAGGGTGGCGACGTGGTCGAGCCGCTGCGTGAGCGCGTGCTGGGTCGTGTGGTGGCAGAAGATGTCATCAAGCCGGGTACCGAGGACGAGATCCTGGTTGCTCGCAACACCCTGCTCGACGAGCAGCTGTGTGACCTGCTGGAACGCAACTCCGTTGATCGTGTGAAGGTACGTTCTGCCATCACCTGTGAAACCGACTTCGGTAACTGTGCTCACTGCTACGGCCGTGATCTGGCCCGTGGTCACCTGGTTAACAAGGGTGAGGCTGTCGGTGTTATCGCCGCCCAGTCCATCGGTGAACCGGGTACCCAGCTGACAATGCGTACGTTCCACATCGGTGGTGCCGCATCTCGTGCCGCAGCCGAGAGCAGCATCCAGGTGAAGAACACCGGTAGCATCAAGCTGCAGAACGCCAAGTTCGTTCACAACAGCGATGACAAACTGGTTATCACCTCCCGTTCTACCGAACTGACCATCATGGACGACATGGGCCGTACCAAGGAAAGCCACAAGCTGCCTTACGGTTCCGTGCTGGAAGTGAAGGACGGCCAGGCAGTGAATGCTGGCGAAACCGTTGCTAACTGGGATCCGCACACTCACCCGATCATCACCGAAGTGGCAGGTCGTCTGCACTTCGAACACATGATCGATGGCGTGACCATCACTCGTCAGACCGACGAGCTGACCGGTCTCTCCTCTATCGTCGTGCTGGACGTCAACGAGCGTCCGAGCGCCGGTAAAGAGATGCGTCCGACCGTTAAACTGGTCGACCTGAACGGCAACGACGTGATGATCCCGGGTACCGATGTAGCCGCCCAGTACTTCCTGCCGGGCAAGGCGATCGTGAACCTGGAAGATGGTGCCAACGTGGGCGTGGGTGACGCGGTAGCGCGTATCCCGCAAGAGTCCGGCGGTACCAAGGACATCACCGGTGGTCTGCCGCGTGTTGCGGATCTGTTCGAAGCACGTCAACCGAAGGAACCGGCAATTCTGGCCGAGATCTCCGGTACCATCTCCTTCGGGAAAGAGACCAAGGGCAAGCGCCGTCTGGTCATCACCCCGACCGATGGTGGCAACGTCTACGAAGAGATGATTCCGAAGTGGCGTAACCTGAACGTGTTCGAAGGTGAAAAAGTTGAGAAGGGTGAAGTGCTGGCGGACGGTCCCGAGTCTGCTCACGACATCCTGCGTCTGCGCGGTATCAGCCCGGTCGCCAACTACATCGCCAACGAAGTGCAGGACGTTTACCGTCTGCAAGGCGTTAAGATCAACGACAAGCACATCGAAGTCATCGTTCGTCAGATGCTGCGCAAGTGCGAGATCCTGAGCGCTGGCGATACCGATCTGATCGAAGGCGAACAGGTTGAAGTGGCTCGAGTGAAGATTGCCAACCGTAAGCTGGTTGCCGAGGGCAAGACCCCTGCGACCTACCGTCATGTACTGATGGGTATTACCAAGGCATCTCTGAGCACCGAGTCCTTCATCTCCGCGGCTTCCTTCCAGGAAACCACTCGCGTTCTGACCGAAGCCGCCGTAGGTGGCAAGCGTGATGAACTGCGTGGTCTGAAAGAGAACGTCATCGTGGGTCGTCTGATCCCGGCTGGTACCGGCTTTGCCTACCACCACAGCCGGATCAACCAGCGTGCTGCCGCAGCTCGTGCTGTTGGTACCCCGCAGGTGACCGCTGATGAAGCGGAGCAGAACCTGGCGGATCTGCTGAACGCAGCCGGTAGCTTCGACGAAGAGTAACTCGTCATCCGTGATTAAAAAGGGCTCCTTCAAGGAGCCCTTTTTGTTGGCCAATTCCTCGGCAAAGGTAGACGCAGCGCGGGTTTCAGGATGATCCAGAGCAAAGTTGTAGAGTAAAAAATCAAAAAAAGTTGACTTTACTTCCCTGCAATTTAAAACTCGGGAAAGTTGAATGGTTATTACAGGGGTAGAACATGACTGTCGGTATCGAGGAAGCCATGCTTCCCGAAGAACAGCTGATCAGCCGCACTTTTACAGATGAAGACAGGGAATTGTTGCGCTCATACGATGGGCTCATCGATGGCTTGGCCGAGCTGTTCGGCAAGCATTGTGAAGTGGTACTCCACTCCCTGGAAAATCTGCACGAGTCGGTGATCAAGATCGCCAACGGCTTCAATACCGGACGCACCCTCGGGGCGCCCATCACCGATCTCGCACTGCGCATGCTCAAGGACATCGAGAGCACCGGCCAGGATTACACCCAGAGCTATTTCGCTCGCAGCCGTACCGGCGCGCTGATGAAGTCGAGCACCATCGCCATTCGCAACAGCGAGCGGCAAGTAGTGGGGCTGATCTGCATCAACCTGCACATCAATGCGCCTTTCCACGAGTTCGTGGCCGAATTTTTCCCGACGCCCCAGCAGGCGGCGCGCCAGTCACCAGAGACCTTCGCCAATAGCGTGGAAGAGCTGGTTGCCCAGACGGTGGATAACACCATCGACGAGATCAACCGCGATCCCACCGTGGCCAACAATGCCAAGAATCGCTTCATCGTGACCCAGCTGTTCGAGAAGGGCATTTTCGATATCAAGGATTCGATCAATCTGGTGGCGGACAAACTCAATATTTCAAAACATACCGTTTATCTTTACATCCGACAGCGCAAGCAGGGTGAAGACGAGAACGAGTAACTCATTCCAGAAGGGGATAGATGAATGGCTAAAGAAGTGATTGCAACCGACAAGGCGCCTGCCGCGATTGGTCCGTATGTTCAGGCTACCAAGGTTGGCGAGATGATCTTCACCTCCGGGCAGATCCCGCTCGATCCTGCCACCATGGAAATCGTGGCTGGCGGCATTGAAGAGCAGGCTGAACGGGTGATGAAGAACCTGGTTGCCGTGTTGCACGCTGCCGGTGCCGATGCCAGCAAAGTGGTCAAAACCACCTGCTTCCTGAGCGACATGAACAACTTCGTTGCCTTCAACCAGGTCTATGCCCGCTACTTTGGCGATGCGGCGCCAGCCCGCTCCTGCGTGGAGGTGGCTCGTCTGCCGAAAGATGTGCTGGTCGAGGTCGAGGCGATTGCCCATCTCTGATCAACAGATCGAATCAAGCCCCTCCTGGCAGGGGCTTTTTTGTTTTTGGCGTAAAATGGACCGGGTCAGCACAGGAGTCCTGCAATGAGTCTGAGTTTTGCCATCCTGGTCACGGGGCCTGCCTATGGCACCCAATCGGCCAGCACAGCCTATCGTTTTGCCCGCACCCTGTTGGCACAGGGGCATACCTTGTCCCACCTGTTCTTCTATCAGGACGGGGTCTGCAACGGCAACGGTTTGCATCTGCCTGCATCCGATGAGACTGACCTGGTGCGTCTGTGGCGAGAGCTGGCAGAAGAGCAGGGGATCCGTATCGACGTCTGTGTCGCCGCCGCCATGCGGCGCGGTGTGCTCGATGAACAGGAAGCCAAGGGGGCAGGGCTGGAGCACTTCAATCTGCAAGCGCCATTTTGCCTGAGCGGTCTGGGCCAGTTGGCCGAGGCTGCGCTCACCGCCGATCGGCTGGTTCAGTTCTAGGGGGAGTCATGAGCAAGAAAATCGCCTTTATCTGCAGTCGTGGCCCCCATGGCCATGCCGCCGGCCGGGAAGGACTGGATGCCCTGCTGGCCACCTCGGCCATGACCGATGATCTGGCCCTCTTCCTGATTGGGGACGGCGTGCTGCAACTGCTCAAGGAGCAGCAGCCTGCCGCCATTTTGCAGCGCCACTACGCCCCTACCTTCAAAATGCTGGAACTCTACGACATCGAAGAGGTCTATGTTTGTGCTGACTCGCTGGCAGAGCGTGGCGTGACAGTGGATGATCTGCTGATCCCCGTCGAGAGTCTGCCGCGCCAGGAACTGGCTCGGCGCTGGGCACAATGTTCGACTCACATCAGCTTTTGAGGTCTCCATGTTGCATCTGATATTGAACTCTCCCTTTCAGAGTCAGGCTCTGGCAGAGGCGCTCTCATACCTTCAGCCCGAGGATGAGCTGGTACTGATGCAGGATGCCGTGATTGCGGCATCAGCTCCCCAGTGGAGCGCGCGGCTGGCGGGTATCCCGCTTTATGTGATGCAGGAAGATCTACAAGCCCGCGGTTTGCAGCATCGGGTGGGTAATGTGCTCGATATGGCGGGTCTGGTGGCACTGATTACGCAAAAAGGTTCCCCGCGCACCTGGGGGGGCTGAGAAGCATATTTTCAAGATAATTCAAGGTGATGTCGTGAAATCAAACGGATCCGAATTGCCCTTTTGTGACGCAAATTGTATAAATCTTGACTCCCCAGACAACAGGGCATAAAATTTCGCGTCCCCGTATCTGCGGGGAGGATTTTCCACACGTTTATGAAGTCATTATCAGGAGCCTTTTGATGGCAACTATTAACCAGTTGGTTCGCAAGCCACGCATCAAGCTCGTTGTGAAAAGCAACGTGCCGGCGCTGGAAGCGTGCCCTCAGAAGCGTGGCGTATGCACTCGTGTATATACCACCACCCCGAAGAAGCCTAACTCTGCACTGCGTAAAGTGTGCCGTGTACGTCTGACCAACGGCTTCGAAGTCACCTCCTACATCGGTGGTGAAGGTCACAACCTGCAAGAGCACTCTGTTGTTCTGATCCGTGGCGGTCGTGTAAAAGACTTGCCAGGTGTTCGTTATCACACCGTTCGTGGTGCGTTGGACTGTGCCGGTGTTAAAGACCGTAAGCAGGCTCGCTCCAAGTATGGCGTGAAGCGTCCTAAAGCTTAATGGTTCTCCGTTAAGTAAGGCCAAACGTTAATTCGTTTCTAGTTAGATAGCTTTCTAGTTTTGGGTAATCCCTGAAGTTACGGAGAATTTGAAATGCCAAGACGTCGTGTTGTTGGTCAGCGTAAAATCCTGCCAGATCCCAAGTTCGGATCAGAGCTGCTGGCTAAATTTGTCAACGTAGTAATGGTTGACGGTAAGAAATCTGTTGCAGAAGCCATTGTTTATGGCGCCCTGGACATCATTGCCACCAAATCTGGCAAAGAGCACCTGGCCGTATTCGAAGAAGCTCTGGATAACATTCGTCCGGCGGTCGAGGTTAAATCTCGTCGCGTCGGTGGTGCAACCTATCAGGTGCCGGTAGAAGTTCGTCCGGTACGTCGCAATGCCCTGGCAATGCGCTGGTTGGTTGATGCCGCTCGTAAACGTGGTGAAAAATCAATGGCTCAGCGTCTGGCTGGCGAGCTGCTGGATGCCGCTGACAATAAGGGTTCGTCTGTCAAGAAACGTGAAGACGTTCACCGTATGGCTGAAGCGAACAAAGCCTTCGCTCACTTCCGCTGGTAATCCGCTTGCGCAGGGTCTTTTGACTCTGCGCACCTTTAATTATCTAGGGACAAGCGCCTTAGTAAGAGGATGACAATGGCTCGTACAACCCCCATTGAGCGTTATCGTAACATCGGTATCTCCGCTCACATTGACGCCGGTAAGACTACTACTACCGAGCGCGTACTGTTTTACACCGGTGTAAGTCACAAGATCGGTGAAGTTCACGATGGCGCTGCCACCATGGACTGGATGGAACAGGAACAAGAGCGTGGTATCACCATCACCTCCGCCGCGACCACCGCTTTCTGGTCCGGTATGGGTAAACAGTTCCAACCGCACCGTATCAACATCATCGATACCCCGGGCCACGTTGACTTTACTATCGAAGTAGAGCGTTCAATGCGTGTTCTGGACGGTGCCGTGATGGTGTACTGTGCCGTAGGTGGCGTACAGCCACAGTCTGAAACCGTATGGCGTCAGGCTAACAAGTACAAGGTTCCCCGTATCGCGTTCGTCAACAAGATGGACCGTACCGGCGCCAACTTCCTGCGCTGCGTTGAGCACATCAAGACCCGTCTGAAAGGTACTCCGGTTCCCCTTCAGCTGAACATCGGCGCCGAAGAGAACTTCAAGGGCGTTGTTGACTTGGTCAAGATGAAAGCCATCAACTGGAATGAAGCTGATCAGGGCGTATCCTTCGATTACGAAGACGTCCCGGCCGAGTTGCTGGAACAGGCGCAAGAAATGCGCATGAATCTGGTTGAAGCCGCTGCAGAAGCGTCTGAAGACCTGATGGAAAAATACCTGGGCGGCGAAGAGCTGACCGAGGAAGAGATCAAAGGTGCTCTGCGTCAGCGCGTGCTGAACAACGAAATCATCCTGGTAACCTGTGGCTCCGCGTTCAAGAACAAGGGCGTACAGGCCATGCTGGATGCCGTGATCGAGTACCTGCCGGCTCCGACCGACGTTGCTGCTATCGACGGCCTGAAAATGGACGGCGAGACCAAAGACGAGCGTCACGCTTCTGATGACGAACCGTTCTCTGCTCTGGCGTTCAAGATCGCTACCGACCCGTTCGTTGGTAACCTGACCTTCTTCCGTGTCTACTCTGGCGTGATCAACTCCGGTGACACCGTGCTGAACTCCGTCAAGGACAAGCGCGAGCGTTTTGGCCGTATCGTTCAGATGCATGCCAACAAGCGTGAAGAGATCAAAGAAGTACGCGCAGGTGACATCGCTGCTGCAATCGGTCTGAAAGACGTGACCACTGGTGACACCCTGTGTGACCCGAACGCACCGATCATCCTCGAGCGTATGGAATTCCCGGAGCCGGTAATTTCTATCGCGGTTGAGCCGAAAACCAAGGCTGACCAAGAGAAGATGGGTCTGGCTCTGGGCCGTCTGGCTCAGGAAGATCCGTCCTTCCGCGTATGGACTGACGAAGAGTCAGGTCAAACCATCATCGCTGGTATGGGTGAGCTGCACCTGGACATCATCGTTGACCGTATGCGTCGCGAGTTCAAGGTTGAAGCCAACGTAGGTAAGCCGCAGGTTGCCTACCGTGAAACCATCCGTACCACCGTTAAAGACATCGAAGGCAAGCATGCCAAGCAGTCTGGTGGTCGCGGTCAGTACGGTCACGTTGTTATCGACATGTACCCGCTGGAAGAAGGCAAAGCCTACGAATTCGTCAACGACATCAAAGGTGGTGTCATTCCTGGTGAATTCATCCCGGGTGTTGATAAAGGTATCCGTGAGCAGCTCAAATCTGGTCCGCTGGCTGGTTACCCGGTTATGGATCTGGGTGTGCGTCTGCACTTCGGTTCTTACCACGATGTCGACTCTTCCGAACTGGCGTTCAAAATCGCTGCTTCCATGGCCTTTAAGGCTGGCTTCATGAAAGCCAACCCGGTTCTGCTCGAACCGATCATGAAAGTAGAAGTTGAAACTCCGGAAGATTACATGGGCGACGTTATCGGTGACCTGAACCGTCGTCGTGGCCTGATCGAAGGTATGGAAGATGGCCCGTCCGGCAAGATCGTACGTGCTCTGGTGCCGCTGGCCGAAATGTTCGGTTATGCAACTGCACTGCGTTCCGCTACCCAGGGTCGTGCTTCCTACGCCATGGAATTCGCCAAGTATCACGATGCACCGACCAACGTTGCACAAGCCGTGATCGAAGAGCGCAAATCCAAGTAATTTAAGATTCCCCGCCTACGACGGTAGGCGGGTTTAACCTAGAAGGACTACGTCGTGTCTAAAGAAAAATTTGAGCGTAATAAACCGCACGTAAACGTCGGCACCATCGGCCACGTTGACCACGGTAAAACCACCCTGACTGCAGCTATCACCAACGT